>JAVWTD010000066.1:0-2025 GCA_036667875.1 Bacilli bacterium | reverse complement strand
GTTATTGTTGGTATTGCAATTAAAGCAATGATTCCTAGAATTAGAATTACTGCTAAAAGTTCTATAAGCGTAAACGCATTTTTTTTCATAATGTACTACCTACCTTCTTAAATAATTATAACAAATTTAGAAATTAAAGTATATAGTCAGGAATTAGAAACTCAATTAAATTGATATAATGCTATAAATATATATGATTAAAAAAACAAGAAACATTTTAATATTCCTTGTATTTTATATAACTATTGTCTGTTTTAAAGTCATTAATGTATTGTTTCAAAAAGTAACATTTATCTTTATTATTATCAAATATTAAATCTGCTAGTTCAAGTGATTCTTTCAAATATATTTCATTATAAAAGTAAATATCTGTTAAATCTAAGTCTATGTTACTTATTCTATGATTTACTTTTTCTATATCAAAATTTTGATTATTTACTGATTTTAACAAATGATAAAATAGATTTATATTATTTTGCCAAACTACTGGATTTAATGTACCGTTTGGGCATCGAAATTCAATTGTTTTCTTTGAATTTCTTTTCATAACAAAATCTGTATTACAAAAATTTATGCCTTGATTTCTATCATGGCCAAAAAATTGTATTAAAAATGGAATGTTTCTATCATCATTTTTTCTATTTACTGCTCCTATTTTTGTTATTATATCGTATCTTATTGGACTGGCAAAAGTTGATGCTTTCTCCCTTATGCTAGTTTGTTCTGGAGAAGAAAAACGATAAATTATATTTTCATAGGCTGCCCATAATTTTAAGAGATTTTTCCATGATTCTATATTTGTTTCAATGTCTTGTTGCCCTATATGAACATGTCCACCACACTTTGGAGAAATAGAGGCATTATTTTCTTTTAACATTTCACATACTTGTTTTATTTCTTGCCAACTTGTTATATTATCTTTTAAAATAGGTGAGTTTATTTCTCCTCCTACTTTCTTTTTTTCAATGATAGAACTTACGGATGGATCATTTTTGAGTCTCCAATTTTCAATTAAATTTTTATTGATGTCTTCAAAATTTGCTTCTACAAATTCTATTTCTATTCCAAATGTTGTTTCTTTTGAAATATTCAATATTTCTTGATATTCAATTGAAACGTTTTTTAGTTCAAATAAAAATTGTTTTAAATCCAAATTTTTTAATTTACTTACTTGATTGTTTCCTTCTAATATATTACTCATAATCTTCTCCATTTAATAAATCTAAATTTTTTCTTTTTATTACTAATTTTTTTTCTAATAGTTTTGTTTGATATTTAGTTATGGTTGGGTAGGTGTTTTCTAGGTCTTTTATTTTTTCGTTTATTTCATTGCTTCTAAAAAACTTATTTATTATATATAATATACCTAGTGATGTACATTCTATTATGGTAACTTGTGCATTTTTTTCAAAACTTTCTCTTTTTAAAATGTACTCTTTTTTTGTATCATCATAAGTTAGTATTTCAATTTTAGTTTTTTCTAAATCATTTGGTTTTGAAAAGATAATTTCTTCATTACTATTTATTAGTCTTAGATTATAAAGATTTTCTTCTGTTAAGTTTTCTAAGTTATCATCATATTCATAGTAACTAATAATTCTTTTATAGCCTAATGGAATTTTTTTCCAAGTTCCATAATATTTAATGTGATTTTCATAAACTCTTTCTCTATACTCTACTTTGTTTGTTATTTGATTATCTTGTATTGTTGTGATTTTTGTCTTTTCTTGTTTTGTTTCATCCATTATAAGTGGATAACCTAAACCTAATAGTTTATAAAAAGGGATAGTTAAGATTCCTCCAATATAAAATGGTATCAAACTTTTTTGCACTAATTTGAAAGCCGATTTCTTTTTTAGTATATAATTTTTTGTATTGTTTTTCTTTCTGTTTTTTATCTTTTGTTCAATTTCTTTTATTTCTTTTTCTAAGTTTTTAATAAATTCATATTCCATGTTATATCTCCTTTTTATTGCTTGATTATAATACCACTTTTGATTTATTTGTCAAATTATAAAGAAAAAA
>JAVWTD010000065.1:0-2459 GCA_036667875.1 Bacilli bacterium | reverse complement strand
TAAGTTCAAATATAGCATCTCACATGGGAGAATGGAATACTAATAATTTTTCAAAAGTAGTACTACCACTTCCTAAAAATAAGTACCAAAAAATGGTCCACATGTGTGACCTATTATCAAGTCGAAAGTTCTTAACTGTTGATTTTGATAAAGACGATATTATAGAATAGATTAACTATTCTTTTTATATTGACATAAACATTTGTTCTATATATAATTAGATTGAAGGATGTGAAGTATATGTCGACATGGGACAAAGAATATTTAAAATTATGTAAAAAAATACTCCGAGATGGAGTAGAAGTAGAAAACAGAACAGGTATAAATTCAATAAAAATACCATCTTATCACTTTGAATTAGATGTAGAAAAAGAATACCCAATTCTAACTAGTAAGCAAGTATTTATTAGACAAGCAGTACTAGAAATGCTATGGATTTATCAAGCAGGATCCAATGATGTTAGATGGTTAAAAGACCGTAATGTTCATATTTGGGATGAATGGGAAATCAATGAAGAAGGAAAATGGAAAGCAACTCAAATGCTACCAGACGAAAATGGAAAACTAAAAAAACAAGAAATAGTAAAAGACTTTGGAAAAGACTTTGCACATACTATAGGAACCGCTTATGGTTTTATAATTAAAAAATTTGGTCTGATAGACAAATTAATTGATACCCTAAAGAATAATCCAACAGACCGTAGAATGATTATTAGCCTATGGCAAGATGACTACTTAAAAACAGCCGTATTACCATCATGTGTATGGTCAAGTGAATGGGATGTTACAAATGGTCACTTAAATCTTTGGGTACACCAAAGAAGTTGTGATGTACCTCTAGGATTACCATTTAATGTAACACAATATGCAACCCTACTAATGATGATATCCCAAGTAACAGGATTATTACCTGGAACACTTAATTGGAGTATAAAAGATGCCCATATATATGTAAACCAAATAGATGGAATAAAAGAACAAATTAAAAGAAATGAAGAACTAGGAGATTTAGAAGCACCTCAAATATGGATTAATCCAGAAATAAAAGACTTCTATAAATTTAATAATGACACCGATTGTAAAGACGTAAAAGTATTAAACTATAAACACCATGGAAAGATAAATTTTCCAATAGCACAATGATAAATTTAAGTTTAATAGCAGCAATCGGCAAAAATAATGAACTAGGCAAAAACAATACTCTTATATGGCACTTAAAAGACGATCTAAAATTCTTTAAAGAAACAACAAACGGAAAAACAATAGTAATGGGATACAATACATTCATGTCCCTACCAAAACTATTGCCAAATAGAAATCATATTATATTAACATCAAAAAATATTCAAATAAATGGAGCAACAATTTGTCACTCAAAAGAAGAAATACTTAATATAATAAAAGAAATAAAAGAAGAAGTATTTATAATTGGAGGAGAAAGCATTTACAAATTATTTTTAAATGATGTAAATAATATGTACCTAACAGAAATAGAAAGTGAATTTGATGCTGATGTATTTTTTCCTAAATTTAATAAAGACGAATTCATTCAAGAAATTATAGGAGAAAATGTTAATGATAACATTAAATTCCAACACGTTAAATATAGGAGGAAAGAAAAATGAAAGGCAAACTAATAGTAATTGAAGGAACAGACTGTTCCGGAAAAGAAACCCAAACAAACATGCTAATGGAAAGATTAGCAAAAGATAACCTAAAAATAGTAAAATACTGTTATCCAAATTATGAAAGTCCAACAGGAAAAATCATAGGAGGACCATACCTCGGAAAACCATCAATTACAGAAGGTTGGTTCCCTGAAGGAGCTACAAACGTAGACCCTAAAGTTGCATGTCTTTACTTTGCAGCCGATAGAAAATACGATAGTAAAAGAATTAAAGACAAACTAGAAGAAGGATATAACGTAATACTTGACCGTTACGTTTATTCAAACATGGGCCATCAAGCAGGCAAATTAAAAGATAAAAAAGAAAGAAATGAAATGTATGAATGGCTAGAAAAACTAGAATTCGATTTACTAGAACTAGCAGTTCCAGACATTAAAATATTTCTCCACATGCCTTATAAATCAGCCCTAGAATTAAGAAAAGGAAGAACCGAAGAAGCAGACCAACATGAACTTAGTAAAGAACATTTAGTTCACGCTGAAAACTCCTACATAGAAATAGCTTCGAAATATAATTTTTATACCATTAATTGTACAAATAATAATGAAATTAAATCAATTCAAGAAATAAATGATTTGATATATAATTTTGTCTTAGATAAATTAAAGTAATAAGTAAATCAATTTTTGATTTGCTTTTTTTAATCTTAAACTTAAATCAAACTATGAACTTTAATTTCTAAATTTGTTATAATTATTTAAGAAGGTAGGTAGTATATTATGAAAAAAAATGCGTTTACACTTATAGAACTTTTAGCAGTAATTCTAATTC
>JAVWTD010000064.1:0-2901 GCA_036667875.1 Bacilli bacterium | reverse complement strand
AATGAAAGAAATTTTTATAACTGGTGCTAATAGTTTTATAGGAATGTACCTAATTGAAGAATTACTTAAAAAAGATTATAATATCACAGCAATTGTAAGAAGAAACACAAACAATAAAAAAATATATAATATTAAAAATATAAAGATTATTGAATTAAATTTAGATGAAATTAAAAACCTAAAAAATGTAAAAATAGATGCTTTTTTTCATCTTTCATGGGATGGAACAAGAGGAGAAACAAGAAACGATATCAAACTACAAGAAAGTAATGTAGAAAATTCAATCGACATTCTAAACAAAGCAAAAGAACTTGGTTGTAAAGTTTTCTTTACAGCAGGTTCTCAAGCCGAGTATGGAATTTATACTAATTGTGTCACTGAATTAGATTCCTGTAATCCAAATACAGAATATGGAAAAGCAAAACTTAAATTCTATCAATATGCTCTACAATTTTGTATACAAAATAAAATTCGACTTATAGAACCAAGATTTTTTAGTCTTTATGGAAAAGGGGATTATGAAAAAACACTCATAATAAGTATTATTGATAAAATGTTAAAAGATGAACCAGTCGATCTAACAGAATGTATACAAACATGGAATTTTTTAAACATTAAAGATGCAGCAATTAAACTTGTATTATTACTAGAAAATGAAAAAGCAAAAGGTATATATAATTTTGGAAGTAAAGATACCAGAATATTAAAAGAATTTGTAGAAGAAATAAAGAAAATAATAAACTCCAAAAGCACTTTGAATTATGGCAAAGTTTCTTATGGAAAAGCAGGAATAATAAATGTTAATCCAAATATTAAAAAACTACAAAAAGATACCGAAAATTTTGAAGAATTGTCCTTTGAAGAAGGTATTCTTCAAATAGTAAAGGAAAAAAAGAATGAAAAAAATTAGTATTTTAGTACCAACTTATAACGAAGAAGAAAATGTTTTATTATTAGAGCAAGCAATAAAAGAAGAATTTAAAAAAAACCTACCAAAGTATGATTATGAAATAGTTTTTATTGATAATTTCTCAAAAGATAAAACAAGAGAAAAACTAATAGAACTATGTAAAAAAAATAAAAACGTTAAAGCAATATTTAACGCAAAAAACTTTGGACAATTTAATTCACCTTTTTATGGTCTTATGCAGACTACTGGTGACTGTACAATCCTTCTTTGTGCCGACTTTCAAGATCCCATAGAAATGATTCATAAATTTGTAGCAGAATGGGAAAAAGGATATAGAATTGTAATAGGTATTAAAAAAAGAAGCAAAGAAAATAAAATAATGTATTTTTTTAGGTCTTGCTATTATAAATTACTAAAGAAATTATCAACTGTAGACCAAATAGAACACTTTACAGGCTTTGGACTTTATGATAAAAAGTTCATAGATGTACTTAAAACATTAGATGATAATCAACCTTTTCTTCGTGGAATAGTTGCAGAACTAGGATATGAAAGAAAAGAAATAGAATATACTCAAGCAAAAAGACTTCATGGAAAGACAAGTAATAATTTCTATAGTTTGTATGATGCCGGAATGGTAGGAATTACTTCCTATACAAAAGGAATCCTTAGATTAGCAACATTTGCAGGATTCTTTATTTCATTTTTAAGTTTCTTAATGGGAATCATTTATTTAGTTGAAAAATTAATTAATTGGAATAAATTTGAAGCTGGAATGGCACCTATTTTAATTGGAATGTTCTTTATGGGTGCAATACAATTATTCTTTATTGGATTCTTAGGAGAATATATTTTAAATATAAATGCAAGGGTTATGAAAAGACCACTTGTAGTTGAAGATAAAAGAATTAATTTTTAAAAAAAGTACTATTTAATTAGTACTTTTTATTTTCCAAACAACAAAATATTTAATGTATTATTTTTTTCAAACCATTTAATCATTTTATACATTAATAAAAGAAAGATTATTGAAAGAATTGGAGTGAAGAACCAATTATATAAAAACTGATTTGGAAAGAAAGGATTGAACCCTAAACGATTACAAATAATTTGATAAAGATAATTATAGCCAAAACTTATAATCACCTGCTGAATTAAATAAAAGTGTAAAGGATAATTCCCAATTTTAATAATAAAATTTATGATTTTTAAGCCTTTTAAATACTTATAAATTAGTTTTAAGAAAAGTATAAAGACAATACTACCCGTTAGACCTAATACCCATCTAAACATGTCAACAGTAATAAATCCTTTAATATAAGAATTAAAAAAATTAATTCCTGTAGTATAAATATAATATTTTTTATCAAAAAAAGGAAGCATAATAAAATAAACAATACAAGATAGAAAACCTACAAGTTTATTATTTTTATTATAATACTTTCTAAATACATAACCTATTAAAAAGTACGGATACATGAATATATTCAAATTTCTATTTGGAAATAAAAGAGTAATAGGAATAAAGAGAATATAAAATAGAAATTTATATTTACCTTTAAAAAGTTTATTAGATAAAATAAGAATTAATGAAGAACATAAAGTACTCCATAAAAACCATGGAGCCTCAAAACATGTCCTTAAACTAAAATCATTTATATTTGTTATATGTAAAAATATATAAAATATAAACCCCCATGAAATGATTGGAATTAATAATTGCTTTAGTTTTCTTAACAATATTGTTTTTAGGTTTTTATTTTGTTCAGAATAATAATACAAATAACCACTTATAAGCATAAATGCTGGCATGTGAAAAGAATAAATAAATTTATAAATACTATTTAGATAAAAATCAAACATGCCATTTGTAGAACACTGAATAACATGCCCCCAAATAACTAAAAATACGAGCACTCCTTTTAATAAATCAATTGTTTTATTTCTTGTTGTCATTGTGAATCCTCCTACCTTAAATATATCATATACTT
>JAVWTD010000063.1:0-3660 GCA_036667875.1 Bacilli bacterium | reverse complement strand
ATTTAAAATAAGAAGAAATAAACAAATCAATTTAATGGTTTGTTTTTTTGAATTCATGGTATAATAACTAATGAAAAAGAGGTGCATTTATGGATAATATAATAATTAAAGGAGCAAGAGAAAATAATCTCAAAAATATAAATATAACATTACCAAAAGAAAAACTTATCGTAATGACGGGAGTATCAGGAAGTGGTAAATCAAGTTTAGCATTTGATACAATTTACGCTGAAGGACAAAGAAGATATGTTGAAAGCTTATCAGCCTATGCAAGACAATTTTTAGGAGGCTCAGAAAAACCAGATGTAGACTCAATTGAAGGACTATCCCCAGCCATTTCAATCGATCAAAAAACAACAAATAAGAACCCTAGATCAACCGTAGGAACAGTTACTGAAATATATGACTATTTAAGACTTTTATACGCAAGAATAGGAGTACCAATTTGTCCCATACATAAAAGACCTATTTCAAGTCAATCAATCGAAGAAATGACAAATCAAATATTAAAATTAGAAATAGGAACAAAATTTAGAATACTTTCACCCGTAGCCCACGGAGAAAAAGGAACATTCAAAGATTTATTTTCTAAACTTAATCTTTCAGGATATGCTCGTCTAAGAGTTGATGGACAAGATATCGAAATAGAAGACACTAAAGAACTAGAAAAGAACAAAAAACATAATATAGAAGTAGTAATAGACCGTCTAATAATGAAAGAAGATATAAGAAGTAGACTATATGAAGGTATAGAAGTAGCAAGTAAGCTAAGCAAAGGAAAAGTAATAATCGACATTGTTGGATCTAAAGAAATAGTAATGAGTGAAAAATATGCATGTCCAGACTGTGACTTTTCACTTCCAGAACTTGAACCACGAATATTTTCATTTAATGCTCCTTACGGAGCTTGTAGTGATTGTAAAGGGTTAGGTTCAAAGATGAAAATTGACGTTGATTTAGTAATACCCGACAAAGATAAATCAATAGCAGAAGGCGGAATAGTCGCAATAAACCTTAATGACCCAACAAACATAATCTATAATCAATTAGATACAGTTTGTAAACATTATGGAATAGACATGTTTAAACCAATCAAAAAATTAAAAAAAGAACAATTAGATATAATATTATATGGAACACCTGAAGAAATAGCATTTAAATTCACTTCAAAAACAGGAAACACAACAACCAAAAAAGACTATTATGAAGGAGTAATAACCAATCTAGAAAGAAGATACTTAGAAACAAAAAGTAACTGGATTAGAGACTGGATTGAAAACTTCATGACAGAACTTGTTTGTCCTACATGTAATGGTGCAAGATTAGATAGTTCAATCTTAGCAGTAAAAATAAATGATTTAGACATTTATGAAGTTACAAAACTAAGCATTAGAGACTTATATAAATTTATAACTAATCTAACACTTACTGAAGAACAAAAGAAAATAGCTAATTTAATAGTTAAAGAAATAGAATCAAGACTAAACTTTTTAATTAATGTAGGTCTTGAGTATCTATCACTTGCAAGAACAGCTGGAACATTATCAGGTGGAGAAGCCCAAAGAATTAGACTAGCAACTCAAATCGGTTCACGTCTTACTGGTGTATTATACGTCCTAGATGAACCTAGTATTGGACTTCATCAAAGAGATAATCAAAGACTTATAAATTCATTATTAGAAATGAAAGATTTAGGTAACACTCTAATAGTTGTAGAACATGACATGGATACAATGCTAGCGGCAGACTATTTAGTTGATATAGGACCTGCTGCAGGCGTTCACGGAGGAACAATAGTTGCAGAAGGAACTCCAAAAGAAGTAATGGAAAATGAAAACTCCTTAACCGGAAAATATCTATCTGGCAAACTAAAGATAGAAGTTCCCAAAACAAGAAGAAAAGGAAACGGACTATTCCTCGAAGTAAAAGGAGCATCCGAAAATAATCTTAAAAATATAGATGTTAAATTTCCACTCGGCAAATTTATATGTGTAACAGGAGTATCAGGTAGTGGTAAATCTAGTCTAGTCAATGAAATACTTTATAAAGCAGTAGCTCAAAACATTTACAAAAGTAAAGATAAACCAGGAGCATACAAAAAAATTATTGGACTAGAAAATATAGACAAAGTAGTAGACATAAGCCAGTCACCAATAGGAAGAACACCAAGAAGTAACCCTGCTACCTATGCAGGAGTATTTGATGATATAAGAGAAGTATTCGTCCAAACCAAAGAAGCAAAAATAAGAGGATATGATAAAGGAAGATTCTCATTTAATGTAAAAGGCGGACGATGTGAAGCATGTTGGGGTGATGGCGTTAAGAAAATAGAAATGCACTTCTTACCAGACGTTTATGTACCTTGTGAAGTATGTGGAGGAACAAGATATAATTCAGAAACACTTCAAATAAAATATAAAGACAAAACAATATTTGATGTACTAGAAATGACAGTAGAAGAAGCATCTGATTTCTTTCAAAATGTACCAAAAGTTAAAAACAAATTACAAGTACTAATAGATGTAGGATTATCCTATATTAAATTAGGTCAATCCGCACCAACACTATCAGGTGGTGAAGCCGCAAGAGTAAAACTTGCTAAAGAATTACAAAAAAAACCAACTGGCAAAAGTCTATTTATTTTAGATGAACCAACAACAGGACTTCATACTGAAGATATTAAAAAATTATTAATAATACTTAATAGAATAGTAGATAATGGAGATACAGTATTAGTTATTGAACATAACTTAGATGTTATAAAGGTTTCAGACCATATAATAGATATTGGACCAGACGGAGGAGACAAAGGTGGATCAGTAGTATTTACAGGAACACCAGAAAAAATTGTAAACTGCGAACAAAGTTACACCGGCAAATTCTTAAAAAATTTATTATAAAGATAGCAAGTATATTGCTATTTTTTTTGATTTTGGTATAATTTAAATAGATAGGATGATTTAAATGAAGAAAAAAATAATAATTGTAATAGTAACTTTAGTATTTTTAGGAATAGTATTTTACATAGTAGATTACTCAAGAATAAAAGCAGGAATGAAACCACTATTTATGATAGCAGAACTTAATAAAGAAGGTCCAACTGTAAATTACATAGGACTAGGATATAGACTAGAAAGAACACCATCAATATCATATAAAGAAGAATTATACATGGATGCTCAAGTAAAATTTGGAAGTCTTTTTTGGACAAAAAAAATAAATATTAATAAACCAATGATAGATTATTTATATACTCTTAAACCAACATTCAATAAAAGTAAAGAAAAACTATATAAAAAAGGGAAAAACAGAAACTATTACACTTACAACATAAAAAATATAAGTTATGAAGATAATAAACAAAAAGCCGAATTAAAAGACACTTTAGAAAACACAACAAATATAGAAGGTTTAATTAAAAACTTTAAAACAATCAAAACATATAAAGATAACTCTATAATGTACGTTAGTACTAATATTTCATCAGTTTCAATTAAGATTTTAATGTGTGAAACTAAAAAAGAAAATAAAGATGTTTATATCGGAGACGCAACACTAGAATATAAAGAATCTTACTGTAAATAAGTGTTTTATTCATATATGAAAGATAGAAAATCTGTCTTTTTTATATCCATAAGTCTACATGAGACAGACAAAATA
>JAVWTD010000062.1:0-4004 GCA_036667875.1 Bacilli bacterium | reverse complement strand
TTTGAAAAATTATTAGTATTCCATTCTCCCATGTGAGATGCTATATTTGAACTTATCATTTTAATTTCTTCTTCAGTAAATGTGGTTTTTTCTTTGTTTTTAATAATAAAGTCTGCCATTAAAACGGGATGATCAAAGCAGGTATATTTTTCTTGTTCTATTCCTTCTTTTAGTCCATCATGTAATAGTAGGCTTATTAAAATTAAGTCTTTTTCATCGCTAGTAAATACGTCTCCGATTGTTTTTGTTTTTATTATTTCATTTGCTATTTTAACGGCTACTTTTGTGTGTCTTACTAATCCTTTTTCTCCTAGGGCAAATTCTGGGTGATACTTTCCTGTTGATGATGCTGGTATTATAAAGAAGTAGTCTGGTAGTAGTTCTAATAAAGTTATGGCACTGTTTCTTAGTCTATCATTTTGAATTAAATTTAGTTCTTTATTAAATATTTGATGTTTCATATTTTACTCCTAAAAAATCAATTAGAATGTTATTTGATACATAAATATAGTCTGGATTTATATATATGTTTTCTTGGTCTTCTATTAATTTTTTTTCTTCTATTAATTTTTTTATTGTTTCTATTTCTTTTATTTCTATGTTATATTTTTTTTTGAAGTTTTCTTTGTTTAGTCCTTTTGTTTTTCTAAGTCCTAAAATAAATTCGTTTTCTATTGTTTCATTTTTTGTTAGGGTTTGTTTTTCTTTTATATATTCTTTTTTAAGATATTTGTTAATACTTCTTGTATTATCATATCTTATATTTCCAATATAACCGCTTGCTCCGAGTCCAAACCCATAGTAGTGGGAATTATCCCAATATGTTAGGTTATGTCTTGAGGCGTAGCCTTGAAGGGCAAAATTGCTTACTTCGTAGTGTTCATAATTATATAGTGTTTTAATAATTTCTGTATACATCATGAAATCTAAATCTTCATCTATATTTTCAATCTTTTTATTATGAAGAAGAGTGTGTTCTTCAATGATTAAAGAATAGGTTGATATATGGGGAATATCAAGTGATAAGAATATTTTTAAGTCTTCTTTTAAATCTTCTAAAGTTTGTCCTGGTATAGCATATATAAGGTCTACATTTATATTATTTATATTATGTTTTTTTAAAGTGTTTATTATATTTTTTACTTCTTCTGTATTATGTTTCCTATTTAAAAATTGAAGGAATTTTTCATTAAATGTTTGAATTCCTAAACTTACTCTGTTTATTCCATATTCTTTAAATAGTTTAATTTTTTCTTCGTTTAGGTTCTCTACATTACATTCTATAGTAAATTCAAAGTCTTTATTATGTTTTAGTATTTTTAATAATTCAAATAATTGTCTTAGTTCTTTAATATCTAAAGTAGATGGTGTTCCACCCCCTAAATAAATAGTATCTAATATTTCTCCTTTATAGTTGCTTTTAATTTCTTCTTCTAGTTCTAATAAATAATTAGTTACTAAAGTTTTGTTATAAAGCATTTTGGAAAAATCACAGTAAGAGCATATTGAACTACAAAAAGGAATATGTATATATGCGGATTTCATTTGTATCACCTGTTTTCATAATTTCTATTATATCAAAAATTCTTGGCAATTTAAACAAAACTTTGGTATAATTTAAAGAGGATGTGATTATATGAAGATTATGAATTATTATAATGAGGTTTCTTTTGTTTTACTTAGTTTTGTTAGTTTTATGTTGGGTCTTCTTTTGGGTTTTCCTGTTTTTTTGGGTGTTCTTTTTTTGTTTTCTTCAAATGTTTTTATGGGGTTTTTAATATTTTTCATTGTTATTAGTTTAATAATTGGTTCTAATTTATTATTAAGTAGATTTAGAAAAAAGAAGGATAAAGTGATAAATTGTTATGTTAAGATGATTATTTCATTTATTTTGCTTGGAAGTGGTATGATGCTTTCTTCTTCATTATCTACTTTATTTATGCATATAGGAATTTAAAAAAGGACTTAAGTCCTTTTTTAGTCTTCATCCATTGATAATACTGATAAGAATGCTTCTTGAGGAATTTCTACGTTTCCTACCATTTTCATTCTTTTCTTACCTTCTTTTTGTTTTTCTAGAAGTTTATGTTTTCTTGAAACATCTCCTCCATAACATTTGGCAAGGACATTTTTTCTTACTGCTTTTATATCGGCTCTTGCGATTGCTTTTGTACCGATTACAGCTTGAATAGGAACTTCAAATTGTTGTCTTGGAATCAGTTTTCTTAAGTTTTCTACAATTGTTTTTCCTCTTCCATAAGCAAAGTCTCTATGAACTATAACGGATAAGGCATCTACAGATTCTCCATTTAATAGAATATCCATTTTTACTAAATCACTTTTTTTATAACCGATTAATTCATAGTCGAATGAAGCGTAACCTTTTGTTGTTGATTTTAATTTATCAAAAAAATCATAAACTATTTCAGATAATGGGATTTCATAATGAATGTTTACTCTTGTAGCATCAAGGTATTCCATTGCTATATAATTTCCTCTTTTATTTTGACATAATTCCATAATTGAACCTATATAGATACTTGGAACAAATATATTAGTTCTTATGTATGGTTCTTTTATTTCTTCGAGTCTTTGTCTATCTGGCATTTTAACTGGTGAATCAATATTTATGATTGATTTATCTGTTAATGTTATTTCATATATAACGGAAGGACTTGTTGCAATTAAGTCTATTCCGAATTCTCTTTCGATTCTTTCTTCGATTATTTCCATGTGGAGTAATCCAAGAAATCCGCAGCGGAATCCAAAGCCTAGTGCTTTAGATGTTTCAGGTGCATATTCTAAGGATGCATCATTTAATTTTAGTTTATCAAGGGCATCTCTTAGGTCTGTATATTTATTTGATTCAAGTGGATAAAGTCCACAGAAAACCATTGGTTTCATGGGTTTATATCCAGGAAGTGATGTTAAGGCTGGATCATTTGCTTTTGTTATTGTGTCTCCTACTTTAACATCTTCGATATTTTTAATACTTGCTACTATTATACCTACTTCTCCGGTTACAAGTTTATTTACTTTTTTTTCTCTTGGGCTATGAACACAAAGTTCGACTACATCATATTCTGCTTTTGTGGCCATCATTTTAATTTTGTCGTTTACTTTTAATTCTCCATTTACGATTCTAACTAAGGCTACTATTCCTCTATATGGGTCATAGTAACTATCAAATATAAGTGCTTGTAGTTTATCGTTTATGTTTCCCTTAGGGGCTGGAATTTTTTCGATTACTGTTTCTACTAATTCTTTTATTCCTATCCCATTTTTGGCGCTTGTTAAGACTATTTCGTCTTCGTTAAATCCTAATGTATCTATTAGTTCTTTTTTTACTTTTTCTGGATTTGCATTAGGTAGGTCTATTTTATTTATAACTGGTATTATTGTTAAATCATGTTCCATTGCTAAATAGAGGTTTGCAAGTGTTTGGGCTTCTATTCCTTGGGCTGCATCTACTACAAGTATTGCTCCTTCACATGCTGCAAGGCTTCTTGAAACTTCATAAGTAAAGTCCACATGACCTGGGGTATCTATTAGGTGTAAAACATAATCTTCATTTTTATAATTATAATTTAATTGAACGGCATTAAGTTTTATTGTTATTCCTCTTTCACGTTCTAAGTCCATACTATCTAGTAATTGTGCTTGTTTTTCTCTTTCTTGTATTGCTCCTGTTACTTCAAGGATTCTATCTGCTATGGTACTTTTACCATGGTCGATATGGGCAATTATTGAGAAATTTCTAATGTTTGCTTGTTTCATTCTTTCACCTTTTTTTTATCTAAATTAGATTTTTTTATAAATCCATTAATTAGTATTATAGCATATTTTATAGGCAATAAAAAGAACTATTTAATAGTGTTTTAACGATTATAGGTACATAGTGCTTAAGAATAGTGTTTTATATACTTTTTTATTATGTTCTATGTTAATATTTATATTGCATTAAAAAATATGGTTTGCAAATTTAATAATTTACACACCATATT
>JAVWTD010000061.1:0-4201 GCA_036667875.1 Bacilli bacterium | reverse complement strand
GATGGTGGTTTTGGAACGACTGATAAATTTTCTTTAGACAGTGCGCAGTAAAGATTACTTTTTGATCCACCACATGATGAATAGATATCAGGACAAGTTCCATTTGCAAACATATCAGCAGTCAAATCAGATTTGGATAGTTTCCACGCATTTGGTGAAAAATTATATGATATTTCTTTTTTTCCGTCTGTTTCAATTGTAATGTCCGGCGCATTACCTCCTGGTATTATTAATGTCCCTTTATAAGTACAAGAATATAATTCTTTTGCACTTGTAATGGGTAAATCATTATTTTCTTCTTCTACTAATTCAAAAAATGTTTTTGTCTTTTTGTTATCTGTGTAAAGAGTATAATGTGTTCCTTGCATTCCACCTGTTATAAGTGGGTATATTCTTTTGGGACACTTTAATTTTTTTGTATCGTCTGCTACGTATGATTTTGGTGGTATTTTACTTTCAAGTTCTAATTTATCATAAGAATTGGTTTGCTTTTTTGTGTGTGAAAGTTTTTCTTCTGGTGTTCCTGTTCCATTACCTTCTAAGGATATAATTATAGAGACTTTTGGATTAGTTGCTAATGTATCATATTTGCATGTCGCACATCCATATTTGTTACAATCTCCTGCATTTACAGTATTTAATCCTAAAAGGAAAAAACTAAATAATAATAATATCTTTTTCATATTTCCTCCTAAAATCCACATACTAATTTTGTTTCTACCGTATAATCTTTTATGCTATAAGGTTTAACAGGTTTTACTGTAATTATAGATTCATCTAAATCACAAGGTAAATCTAATTTTTTATTTTTGAATTCTTTTTCTACTTCAATATTCTTCATAGCCACTTTTAATGTAACTGAATACCCTTTTTTAAAAAATTTCAAATCTTTATAATCATCTCTTGAATCAGCATAAGAAGGATAAAGTATTTCTTCATAAAATACACTTCCAATTGTAGACATTAAATCGTTTAGTTGTTTTTCTTCGCTTCCTTTATAGTTCACAATTTTATTTGTAATAAAAAGTAAAAGTGATAGTGCTAAAAGAATAATTGTTATTTTTTTATTTTTAATAATTAACTCACCACTTTCTATATTTATTTTAACATATTATAATATTAAAAAAAAGAAAAAACTAGTTTTCTTTACATTTAATTGTTAAATCCATTTTATAGTCTTTTACTGTATAAGGACTTTTAGGATAATATACTACCATTGTTTCATAGAACTTACAGTATATTCCACTTACTTTTGGATTTAAGAGTCTATACTTATCTTCATGGTCTACTTTTGATGTTATATCCCACAATGTTTTTTTAACTCCTGTTTTAGAGAGTTCTTTTATTTTTGTCGTAAATGTTTCACGTGCTTTTAAATCTGGATAATAATATTCTTCATAATATTTTTGTGCTATTTCTTTAATTACGAGATCAACATCTTTTTCCTTTGTTATTATTTTATAAGCAAAAAATCCTAAACTGCAAATTAAAACAATTAATCCTAGAAAAAATATAATTTTGGTTTTATTTTTCTTTAAAAAGTTCTTTATCATAAGTTTCCCTACCTTCTTAATCAATTATATCAAATAATCGAAAAATTTAAAATAGTTTAAGGGTAATTTGCATTTTTATTTTTTTTAGTGTAAAATAGTTTTAGAAATTATTAAAAAAGGGCTTAATAGCATATAATAGTTTGGAGTGAAACTTAATGAAAAATATTTTGACTGATGACGAATATTGTGCATTAATTACTGATATAATTAATAAAGAAGAATTTAAGAAGATTAATTTAGTAGAACATCATGGTTCTACTAGATATGAGCATTCGCTTAAGGTTTCTTACTTTTCTTTCTTATTAGCAAAATCATTAAAACTTAATTATGTAGCTGTCGCAAGGGGTGGCTTACTACATGATTTCTTTATGAGTACTGAGGATAGAAATATTAAAGATAGATTCATATCTACCTTTGTTCATCCAAAGTATGCCTTAAAAAATGCAACAAGTATGTTTGATTTAAATGATATTGAAAAGAATATTATTAGATCTCACATGTTTCCAATTAACTACTCTTTACCAAAATATTTAGAAAGTTGGTTAGTTAGTTTTGTTGATAAAGGCGTTGCAGTCAGTGAATTTTGTTGCTACTTTAAAATCAATCTTAGTTATGCATCAAATTACTTATTTTTATTATTATTATTAAAGTTACATTAGTAACTTTTAATTGTTCTTGTAGCTCAGCAGGATAGAGTAATCCCCTCCTAAGGGATAGATGCGGGTTCGAGTCCTGCCGGGAACACCAATTTCTAAAATAGTAGACAAAAAGTCTATTTTTTTTATTAAATTTAAAATAGTTAAGAGGAAGGTGAAACTTTATGAAAATAGGTGTTTATGTTGGAAGTTTTGATCCAGTTCATTTAGGTCATCTTCAAATAATAAATTATCTCTTATCTTCAAAAACAATTGATAAGATTATTGTGATTCCAACTGGCAACTATTGGAATAAAAAAAATTTAACAGATATAAAAGATCGCATTGATATGCTTAAATTGTTTGAAACAGAATCAATCATTATCGATTCTGAACTTTTTAGATTTCAATACACTTATCAAATATTAGATGAATTAAGAAAATGTTGCAGTGATATATTATTTCATTTAATTATAGGTGCTGATAATTTGGAAAAATTCCATTTATGGAAGAATACAGAAAATATATTGAAAGATAAAATTATTGTTATAAATAGAAATGGAATTAATATTAATAGTTTTGATAGTAAAAACTCTTTTATAGAAATAAACGGGTTAAAAGAAAACAATATATCCTCAACTGAAATAAGAAGAAAAATTAAAAACAACGAAGATGTTTCAAAGTTATTAGATATAAAAGTTAAAGATTATATAGATAAACATGAATTATATAGAGACTAATTATATTTAAGACTATAAAAACTAAATTCATGTAAAAAAACTAGTGGAATTATTAAGGTGAACTTCATAAATATGTTGTGTCTTTTTTTTTATAGTGTTATAATGTTTTTGGTGATAGTATGAACAAGGATAATTATATAATCAATGTATGGGGTATATTTTATTTAGTTTTTTTAGGTACTGAATATTTATTTAATCTTTATGAAGTATCTATTTACACTAATATTTTGCTTTTAACTTTATTAGCCCTTTATTATTTATTTTTTAAAGTTATTAAGTTAAAATACATTCCATCTTTTGATATTTTTTCTTGGATTATATTAACTTGTTTTTCAGTTTTGGTGTTTTTAGTAATCAAACAAATGGGTTATGGTAATTTTTGTGAAACACTATTCTGTTTAAATGGTTTTAGATTTTACTATTACTTAATTATAAATTTATTATTTGGTGCTGGTTTGGCTTTAACAAATATTTTTGTTTTTGTCTTAAGACTAGTGAAAAGAAACTAGTATTTACTAGTTTTTTCATGTATGGAGAGGAAGTTATTTATGGAACGTAAGAGAATTTTACTAAAACTTAGTGGTGAGACACTAGGAGGCAATTTAAAAACTGGAATTGATTTTGAATCTGTATTGTCTATTTGTAGAGAAATTAAGGAGATACAGGAAGAAAATATTGAAATAGGTATAGTTGTTGGAGGTGGTAATTTCTGGCGTGGCAGAAGCAATACAAACATGGATAGATGTAGTGCTGACCATATTGGTATGCTTGCTACTACTATGAATGCGTTGGCACTTCAGGATGCTTTTAAACAACTAGGTGTTGAGTCTCGAGTTCAGACTGGAATTGAGATGCGTCAAATTGCAGAATTTTATATTAAAAATAGAGCTGTAAGACACATGGAGAAAGGTCGTATTGTTATCTTTGGTTGTGGAACAGGTAATCCGTTTTTTTCAACAGATACTGCTGCTGCTTTAAGGGCTGCTGAAATAAATGCTGATATTATTTATAAGGCTACAAATGTTGATGGCGTTTATACAAGTGATCCAAAAAAAGATAAGTCTGCTACAAAATATGAAGAGATAAAATATATTGATGTTTTAAATAAAAAACTTAATGTAATGGATGCTACAGCAATCTCTTTATGTATGGATAACAGTATCCCTATCTATGTTTTCAACATTAATATTCCAGGAAATTTATTTAAAGCTGTTAATGGTGAAGATATAGGCACTATTGTTAAATAAAAAGAATTACAAATAGTAATTCTTTT
>JAVWTD010000060.1:0-4508 GCA_036667875.1 Bacilli bacterium | reverse complement strand
TTAGGTTTATAATTATATAAGAAAGTAGGGATTATATGAAACTAGCAGTTTTAATTTTAAAAGATGATAATAAATTAGATGAATTACTAACAGTCCTTTCAAAAGAAAATTACAGAAGGGTGACTGTTTTAAACAGTAACTCTTATGAAACAGAAAAAGGCAAAAAAAACTCAAAGCAAACAAATATATTCGCATCAATTAGATATATGGTTGACTTTTATAATGATGAATCAAAAACAATATTTATTCCAACAACTAAAGATAGAATAGAAAATCTAAAAGAAATAATAAAAGGATTTATTAAAAAAGAAGAATATACATTTTTCTCAATTGATATATCTGATTTAGAAGGCTCAATCGTAGAATGATAATCTTATTTACTATTTGTGCCATATTTATTTTTGGAGTGATTACAGGGTCACTTGTAAAAAAACTCGGATTTCCTGAAGTAACCGGATATTTAATTGCTGGGATTTTAATTGGTCCAAGTGTTTTTCAAATTTTAAATAATAATATGATAGATAAAATGGATATATTTTCTAACATTGCTTTATCATTTATTTCTTTTATGATTGGAGCAGAGTTCAAATGGAAATATGTAAAAAAACTTGGAATAAAACCATTTATCATTGCATCAATTTGTTCTTTATTAACTCTTTTCTTAGTCACCGTATCCCTTCTTCTTTTTGGTTGTAGTTATGGCTTTTCTTTAGTAATGGGGGCTATTGCATCCTCAACTGCACCAGCAGCTATAATGATGATTGTAAAAGAATATAAAGCAAAAGGAGAACTAACAAAAGTAATGCTAAGTGTAATAGCAATAGATGATGTAATTTCATTATTTATTTTTGGATTTGCACTTTCTATTGCCAAATTTTTAAATGTTCCAGGAGCTAGTTTAATGGGAATAATGGAACCATTCAAAGAAATGGCACTATCGCTTGTTATAGGAGGTGTAATCGGTTTATTACTTGGAATTAGTACCAAACTATTTAAAACTCATCTAAACGCCCTTTGTATGGTAATAGCCCATGTCTTTGCAATAATTTTAATAAGCAATTCTTTGAATATCTCACCACTTTTAATGTGTATGATAACAGGAATAGTTTTTGTTAATATATTTAAACACGATACAACAGACTTAGTATTAAAAACAATGGATTCATTATCAGCACCCATCTTAATAATATTCTTTGTAATAAGTGGAGCAAGTCTTGACTTTAGTAAGATGAAAAGTGCACTACTAATAACAATTATTTTCATTTTATCAAGAACAGTCGGAAAAGTCTTAGGCGCTATAATGGGAGGAAAACTTTCTAAATCTAACGCAGTAATCACAAATCTTTTAGGTCCGACTCTTCTTAGTCAAACAGGATTAGCAATAGGTCTTGCCATAGTAGCATCCAAAATATTTCCATCAAATAAAGATTTAATGACAATCGTAATAGCGTCCTCATTCTTCTTTGATATGATAGGACCAATTCTAACAAAAGAAATGCTAAAGAAAGCAGGAGACATAAATTATGAACATAGAAAAAGAATTAATAAAATATAGTAAACAAACAGAATTAGAAATACTAAAAAATTTTAAAACAAAAAGAACAGGATTAAATCAAGTAGAGGCTAATGAAAATCTAATTGAATATGGAAAAAACATAATAACCACTAATAAAAACAATAACCTACTACATAGAATAAAAGAATCAATAGTAAATCCTATGAATGTAGTACTGATAATTATTTCAATTGTTACTCTTTTTACAGATATAATTCTAACTTCAGACAAAAATTATCAAACCTTTATTCTAATTAATATAATTGTCTTAGTATCATCAGTTATTTCATTTGTACAACAAGAAAAATCTAATAATGCATCAAAAAAACTTATCAGTCTAATTACTAATAAAATTGATGTAATAAGAAATAATAAAGAAAAATCTATTAATATAGATGACGCAGTACCAGGAGATATCATAAAATTAAGAAGTGGAGATATGATTCCAGGAGATGTAAGATTTATTGATACTAAAGATTTATTTATTGATCAGTCAACCCTAACAGGAGAATCAAATCCAGTCGAAAAATACTCTAACAGTACTGGAGAAGACAGTATAAATGAACTTAGAAATATAGGATTCATGGGAACAAATGTCATAAGTGGTTCAGCCCTAGCAGTAATACTTAAAACTGGAAATAATACCTACTTTGGAAGCCTTGCCAAAACAATAAATAATAAAAATGAAAAAAATAGTTTTGAAAAAGGAATTGAAAATATAAGTAATCTTCTTATAAAAATGATGCTTATAATGGTACCTATTATTTTTATTGCCAACTTTATTACCAAAAACAATTTCCTAGAATCATTACTATTCGGAATAACTATTGCAGTTGGGTTAATCCCAGAAATGTTACCAGTAATTGTAACATCTACCCTTGCTAAGGGAGCAGTAAAAATGTCAAAGAAAAAAACCATTGTAAAAAAATTAAGTGCTATACAAACATTTGGAGAAATGGATATTCTTTGCACCGACAAAACAGGAACTTTAACAGAAGATTTAATCGTAGTTGAAAGATATTTAAATCTTTTAGGAGAAGAAGATTTAAAAGTATTGAAACATTCTTATTTAAACAGTTATTTCCAAACAGGTTTAAAAAGCCCAATTGATGAAGCCATTATAAAAAGAGGAACCTCAAAAGGTCTTAATATCTTAAAAGAAGAATACACAAGAATAGATGAAATACCTTTTGATTTTGAAAGAAGAAGAATGAGTGTTGTTTTAAAAGATAAAAATAATAAAACTCAAATGATAACAAAAGGAGCAGTAGAAGAAATATTGTCAATTTGTTCATCTGTTCTTATTGATGGAAAATCCTTAAAAATAACAGAAAATCACAGAAACAATGCCATGAAACTTTATGAAGACCTTAGTAAACAAGGTTTAAGAATGATAGCAATAGCAGAAAAGAATACAAATTTAGAGCCAGGTATGGTCTCTTCAAAGGATGAAGAAGATATGCTTCTAATTGGGTTCGTAGGGTTCTTAGACCCACCTAAAGAAAGTTCCAAAGAAGCCTTAGAATTCTTAAAAACATACGGTATAAGAACCGTTATATTAACAGGAGATAATAAAGAAGTTACTACAAATGTTTGCAATAAACTCGGAATAAAAACTGAAATTATAATGTCTGGAGAAAACATTAGTAAACTAACGGACAAACAACTAAAAAACAAAATAGAAGAATGTAGTATATTCTGTAAATTATCACCATTAGAAAAAGAAAGAATAGTTAAACTACTAAAACAAAATGGACATACAGTAGGATATATGGGAGACGGAATAAATGATGCACCTTCCCTAAAACAAGCAGATATAGGAATATCCGTAGACAGTGCAGTAGATATAGCCAAAGAAACAGCAGATATAATCTTATTAGAAAAAGATTTAAACGTCTTAAAAGATGGAGTAATTGAAGGAAGAATAACATTTTCTAATATCATAAAATATTTAAAAATGGCTACAAGTGGTAACTTTGGAAATATGTTTTCTGTAATGATTGCAAGTATTTTCCTTCCTTTTTTACCACTCTTACCAATTCACATTTTAATTCAAAATATTCTATGTGACTTCGGGCAACTTGGAATACCATTTGATAAAGTAGAAGAAGAATATATTGTTAAACCAAAAAAATGGGATACTGAATCACTAAAGAAATTTATGATTTTATTTGGTTTACTTAGTACCATTCTTGATATAGCATGTATTATTATTCTTTGGTTTGTATTTAAATATAATACAATAGATAAAGCAGTTTTCTTCCAAACAGGCTGGTTTATGTTTGGAATTATATCACAAACACTTATAATCCATTTTATTAGGACTCATAAAATGCCTTTTAAAAATTTAGCATCAAAAGAATTATTGTTATCTTCAAGTATAGTAATAATAATAACTTTAATTATTGGATTCACAAATATTGCCGGTTTATTTGATTTAACAAGATTACCTCTAAGTTATTTAGGATGGCTAATTATTATTGTAGTTTCTTATATAGTAGTCATTCAAATAGCTAAAAAGATTTATATTAAAGTTAATAAAGGTTGGATTTAAAAAAGATAATTATATTAAAGCATAATCTTTTAAAAAATAACCCATACTAATAATATAAAATTATAGTTCAAAATAAAGGAGAAAAAATGAAAAAAAATGCATTTACACTTATTGAACTTTTAGCAGTTATTTTAATACTTGGAATAATTGCATTAATTGCAATACCAACAATAACAAAAATTCTAGACGAGTCAAAGATGGGGGCTTTCTCATCTTCAACGACAGAGATTGCTAAAATAATTGAACAAGAATGTCAAGTATCAATTATTAAAAATATCGGTATGGTAACTGAATATAGATTTGAAGACGGAAAATCAATACCATCTATTCCTGTTAAAGGAAGGTTACCAGATAAGGGATACGCAGTAGTAAATAAAGACTGTCAAGTCTCTTTTAACC
>JAVWTD010000059.1:3488-5001 GCA_036667875.1 Bacilli bacterium | reverse complement strand
AAAGACTTAATTTGATTTTTTAATAAAAATATGATATAATAAATATATAAGATATGGTTTAAAAAAAAACAATTATAAAGGAGAGGGTAATTATGGATTTAGTGGAAGGATTAGAAGGTGTTAAAATCTTATCATCTACATCTGTTTTTAAGTTTAATACATTACAAATACTACTAGCATTGATAATTATAATCATAGCTGTTGCTTGTATGTTCTATGGTTTTACTCAAGATAATTTTTTAGGTGGTTTTCTATGCTTTATAATAGCAATTACACTAATATCAATATTATTTTTATTTGATTTTAAGACAAATGAATATTGTAAAGAGTATAAAATAACAGCTACAGAAGAAAAATACTTTATAAATTTAAATAAATGGGATATTATAAATACAGAGGATTTTATAATTACAATTAGAAGCAAAGAGTTATTTATAGAAAAAGGAGAAAATTAAATATGATAGAAGGATTAAAAAAAGCTGCTGAAATAATAAAAAAAAGAAAACAAGAAGTTATTTTATTTGATTCAAAAATGGCATTAGGAATGAGTGATGTTTTAATAACTATAGAAGATCTTATAAATAAAGAACAAAAAAGAATAGATATTTTAATAGCTAAAAGTGAAGAAATCAATAAAATAAAATTAGGAAGATGTCAATTTGATGAATAATTTATAGGAGAATATCATAATGGAAAGAGCAAAATATTTAAGAAACGCTATTAATAATATAAAAGATTATAAAACAAATGAAAATGAAGAATCTTTAAAAATGCAATTATTTATATTAATTTACTAATAAAATTAGAAAAGAATTAAAGGAGAGATTAATATGAAAAAATATGAATTTACGGGCGAGACTAAAGAATATTACGAAAGAACTTTAAAACAAATAAGAAGAATAAGTGATGGTTTAGTAGGAGGATGGATAGAATCTGAAGATAATTTATCCCAATATGGAGATTGTTTTGTTTATAATAATGCTAAAGTTTTTGATAATACTATGATTTCTGGGAATGCGTTTATGGTAATTCTGAAATTTATGATAATGTTGTAGTTTATGATAATGCTAAAATTTATGATAATGCTATAGTTTTTGATGAAGCTGAAATCTATGGTAATGCTAAGATTTATGGCAATGCTAAGATTTGGAATAAAGCTAAAATTTATGATGATGCTGTAATTTGTGAAAATGCTAGAATCTTTGGTCGTGCTAAAATTTATGATGAGGCTGTAATTTGTGAAAATGCTAGGATTTTTGATAATGCTAAAATTTATGGAGATAGTGTAATTTTTGATAAGATGGAAATTAATTGTGAATTTAAAGATATAGAGTATTATTCTTTTATTAAAGGAAGATATATTACAGTTCTTTTGTGTGAAGACGACATTTGGAGATTCAATATTGGCTGTCAAAATTTATTAACTAAAGATGAATTTATTCAAAGAATTGAAGAAGAAGATGGTGGACTTAAAGAAAACCCTCATAGAAAAAAATATTTAAGAATTTTAAAT
>JAVWTD010000059.1:0-3388 GCA_036667875.1 Bacilli bacterium | reverse complement strand
TATATTAAAGGAGAATGATTATGCAAAAAGATAATTTTATAGAAATGGTGGATACACTTATTAATATTTTAGAGGATAAATCAGTATTAACTAATGGTTACTCAGAAGGATTGGAATATTTTACCAGTTTTAAAGAGGAAAAAGATAAAGACAAAGCAAAGCCGCTATTCACAGATAATGGTAAGTTAATAATATCTACTATGCAAGAGAACACAAAAGAAGATGTTTGTCAGTTTAAGGCAAGTCAAATAGCTGAATTTGCTTTTGTATCGTCAAGAACAATATCTGGAGCAATAAGAAAACTTGTAACAGATGGATATGTTGAAAAGATAGAAGGAACAAATCCAATTGCCTATTGTCTTACAGACGCAGGCAAGAACATAGTCTTCGATAAGTAAATGTTGACAATTATTAAAAATTATGATATAATATATATATAGTAAGTAAGTAAAAAAAAATAAAGTGGCGACAGACGCAAGGAGATAATATATGAGAAAGCAAGAAAACATAGTACACATTGAAGGAAGAATAAATGAGTTAGATTTAGCAGTTAAGGTTTCTAAAAAGGGAGTTACTTACATCGGTGGAAAAATCCATATTGCAACTGATGATAAGATGTTAAATATAGTAACAGTTGATTATTCTTATGTAGTTCCTACTTTCAATAGTGGAAAAGAAAATAAGAATTACGCAGTTTTAACTGGATTAATAAATAATGCAAAAACTCTAATGGGCAATCCTGGAGAGGAAGCTACAATGGTAAGAGTTGATTCTTCTATTGGTTTAAATGAGTGGCATAAAGATGGAAAGAATGAAAAAGGGGAAGCTGTTAAGGAGTTAGTATCTACTAAGATAGTATCAGGCGGTTTTATTCATGTAGCAACAGAATTAAATCCAGACGAAAGTAAGAGATGTACTTTTAACTGTGATATGGTTATCAATGCAACAAGATTTATCGAAGGTGTTGAAGAAAAAGAAACTGTAGATAAGTTAATTGTTAGTGGAGCTATATTCAACTTCAATAATGCACTTCTTCCAGTTGAATTTACGATTACTAATCCTAAAGGTATAGAGCATTTCCAAAATCTAGCCGCTACAAAATCAAACATTGTTTACACTAAGATTTGGGGTAAAATTATTAATGAAACAGTAGTAACAAGAATAACGGAAGAGTCTGCTTTCGGTGAAGATAGTGTAAGAGAAATTGTAAAATCTAAGAGAGATTGGGTTTCAACAGGAACTTCTACAGTACCAGCTGAATTTGATGTAGATGGTATCTTAACTGCTAAAGAATTGCAAGAAGCAACAGCAGCTAGACAAATCTACTTAGCAACAAAGTTACAAGAGCAATTAGCAAGAGAAGCTGAAAAAGCTAAAAACAACAATGCTTTCACAGCACCTGTAACTACTGGAGGATTTGCATTCTAAGAAACTATAGAGCCTTCGGGCTCTTTGTTTTTAAACCTATAGGAGGTATTATATGACAATTAATAAAAATGCGGGATATGATAACAAGGGAACTTATAGTGGTTATAATAAAAATCATGCGGAAAGAGCAGAAGATGATTATTATGCAACTCCGCCAAAAGAAGTAGAAAACATTCTCAGATTTGAACCTCTTGTTGAGGGAAATATTGTGCTAGAACCGTGCTTGGGCGGTGGGCACATGATAATGGGAATAGATTCGTTTCTAAAAGCAAATAATTTAGAAGATAAAGTTAAGGTATTTGGAACCGATTTAGTTGATAGAGGTTTTTCAGATTCTAGAACAGTAACAGGATTGGACTTCCTTAGTGATGATTATCCTTTTGATAAAAAAGCTGATGTAATAATAATGAACCCTCCATATGATTTGATAGAGGAATTTGTGCTTAAATCTTTTGGTAGAGCAAATAAAATTATAATGTTAGCAAGAACACAGTTTGCGGAAAGCAAATCTAGATACGAAAATATATTTGTCTCGAATCCACCAAGTAGAATTTATCAATATGTGGATAGGATAGCCTGTTATAAAAATGGAGATTTTAGTAAGAAACAAAGTTCCGCTCAAAGCTATAGTTGGTTCATCTTCGAGCCAAACCGCAGAGAAAAAACTACTGAGTTCTTTTGGATTAGAAGAGAAGATAAAGTTTAAATAAATAATAAGTGGCGACAGACGCAAGGAGATAATATATGGATTTAATGAATATTCAACCTCATAAAGTATCAAGAGATTTAAAAGGGTATTCTTGCTTAATATATGGGGACCCTAAGACCGGAAAGACTACCATTGCCACCCGCTTTCCTGGACATTTATTACTAGCCTTTGAAAAAGGGTTCTCGGCTATACCTGGTGCTATGGCTATGCCAATAAATTCTTGGTCAGAGTTTAAGAAAGCTTTAAGACAATTAAAGGCTGAGGAAGTAAAATCGAGATTTGAAACAATTATAATAGATACTGGAGATATAGCTTATGACTTTTGTGAAAGACATATATTAGCTATAGAGGGAAAAGAAAAGATTGGAGATATCCCATTTGGACAAGGTTACACTATGGTAGGAAAAGAGTTTGATGAATGCCTTAGATTAATAGTTCAATTAGGATACGGTCTAGTAATAATTAGTCATGCAACAGATAAAACTTTTACTAATGAAAATGGCACTGAGTACAATCAAATAGTTCCAACATTAAGTAACAAAGCAAGATTAATATGTCAGCGTATGTGTGATCTTATAGGTTATTCAAGAGTGGTTGAATTGGCAGAAGGTGGCACAGCTGCTAAATTATTCCTTAGAGGAACTTCTAGATTTGTGGCAGGTAGCAGATTTAAATATATTCCAGATGTGATAGATTTTAACTATAAATCTCTTGTTGAAGCTATTGGCACTGCAATAGACAAAGAAGAAGCAGAAAATGATCCTAGTTTGTTTACAGATAAAAGAGAGAATGCTTATGAACTTAAGGTTGAATTAAATTTTGATGCTTTAATGAAAGAATTTTCTGATAAAGTAAATACTCTTATGAGTAAAGATTCAGAATTTTATATGCCTAGAATTATGGAAGTTGTTGAAAATCACTTAGGAAAAGGTGGAAAAGTTGGAGATTGCACAAGAGACCAAGTTGAGATAGTAGATTTAATCGTTGATGAACTAAAAACTATAGTATAATTACTAAAGATAAGACAGGCGCAAAGCGTCTGTCTTATTGACTTTTAAACAAAAATATGATATAATTATACTATAGAACAAAAGGAAGTGAAATGAATGGCGAAGAAAATGGTCAAGTGCCCATATTGCCAAAATAGCTTTGATGCTAATTCCGAAGAAACAGTGCGACCAAGTGCTAGAAGATATGCACATAAGAAATGTTATGAGGATGCACAAGTAACTAAAACAAAAGAACAGGAAG
>JAVWTD010000058.1:3150-5019 GCA_036667875.1 Bacilli bacterium | reverse complement strand
TACTATCTATTTAGACTATTGACAAATAGTAGATTTAATGGTAAATTATAGTTGTATTTGTTTGAAAGAGTACTTATAATGAATTTCAAAAGAGAACTGATAAAAGCTGAGAATCAGTAAAGGAGTTATAAAGAAGACATCAAACGCTAAATAATCGTAATTCTGCGTTAAAGAAAATAGATGTAGATAAAATCTATAAAGTAAGGTGGTACCGCGTTAAAACGCCCTTATATTTATAGATTTTTTTATTTAAGGAAGGTAGATAATATGATACAAAAACCAAAAGGAACATACGATGTGTATGGACAAAATTCAAAACAAATTTTATATATTGAACAATTAATGAAATCACTTATGGAAAAATATAACTACGAATATTTTAGAACACCAGTATTTGAAAACAGTGATTTATTTAATCGAGCAGTAGGTGAAACAACAGATGTAGTAACAAAAGAAACTTATGACTTCTTAGATAGAAGTGAAAGAAAAATGACTTTAAGACCAGAAGGAACAGCAGGAATGTGCCGTAGTTTTGTTGAAAATAAAATGTATGGAACATACAGTATGCCCGTTAAATGCTGGTACTATGGACCTATGTACAGATATGAAAGACCACAATCAGGACGATTTAGAGAATTTTATCAAATAGGAGTAGAAGTATTTGGTAGTGACTCACCAAACATAGACGCTGAGGTAATATCAATACCTGTAAATTTCTATAAATTAATAGGTTTAAAAGGAATTAAAGTAAATATCAACACTCTAGGAGACAAAGAATCAAGAGAGAATTATAAAGAAGCCTTAATTAATCATTTTAAGCCACATATAAATAATCTTTGTAGTGACTGTCAAGAAAGATTTCTTAAAAACCCATTAAGAATACTTGATTGCAAAATAGACGCCTCAAATGAAATTATGAAAACAGCACCAAAAACAATTGATTACTTAAATCAAGTTTCAAAAGATCATTTTACAAAAGTAAAAGAAGCTCTTGATGCACTTGACATAGATTATATAGTTAACCCTGGTATTGTAAGAGGTTTAGACTATTACACTCATACCGTTTTTGAAGTAGAAGCAGATATTAAAGGGTTTGGAAGCAATAATGTACTATGTGGTGGAGGAAGATATAACGGACTAATAAGTGCTATTGGTGGACCTGAAATAAGTGGTGTTGGATTTGCACTTGGATTAGAAAGATTATTAAACGCTATTAATGCTGAGGCTATAGAACTTCCAATTAGTGACACAGTAAATGCTTATATTATTCCTATGAGTGAAGAGGAACAATCTTATGCAATGGGTCTTACTCAAAGTTTACGCCTAAATGGGTTTACAGTGGAAATGGATTATATGTCTAGAAAACTTACTAATAACTTTAAACAAGCAGACAGATTAAAGGCAGAATTCATTATAATAATTGGAGAAGAAGAAATTAAAAACAAAACACTAACAATAAAAAACAATAAAACAAAAGAAGAATACAAAATAAAAGAAGCAGAAGTAATAGACTTCTTAGATGAATTTATAAAAGGAGATGAATAATATGCCTAATACAAATTATAATATTAATAATGTTGGAGAAGAAGTATCTCTAAGAGGATGGGTAAATAAAAAAAGAAATTTAGGGGGATTAATATTTATCGATTTAAGAGATAGAAGTGGATTAATGCAACTAATTGTTAGACCAGAAAACAAATTTTATGAAATTTCATCATCTTTAAAAAATGAATCTGTAATCAAAGTAACTGGCGTCATCCTAAAAAGAGAATCATCAAATAATAATATGCCAACTGGTGAAATTGAAGTTGAAGTAAAAAATCTTGAAGTATTAAGTACCTCAATAGATTTACCATTTGAAATTACTGA
>JAVWTD010000058.1:0-3050 GCA_036667875.1 Bacilli bacterium | reverse complement strand
CAATCACCTCAAATATTTAAACAACTTCTTATGATAGGTGGATTTGAAAAATACTATCAAGTAGCAAGATGTTTTAGAGATGAAGACCTAAGAGCAGACCGTCAACCAGAATTTACTCAAATAGACATGGAAATGAGTTTTGTAGACCAAGAAGACATCATGAATATGACTGAAGGTTTATTTAAAAAAGTTTTCAAAGATGTTATAAATTATGATATAAAATTACCACTTATGAGAATGAAATATGTTGACGCTATGGAATACTATGGCTCTGACAAACCTGATTTAAGAATGGATATGAAAATAAATAATATAACTAATATTTTTGAAAACTCAGAATTAATGATTTTTAAAAACACATTAGAAAGTAACGGAATCATTAACTGCTTAGTAGTAAAAAATGCTGCTTCAAAATTTTCTAGAAAAGAAATTGATAAATTAACAGAATATGTTAAAACTTATAAAGCAAAAGGATTAGCATATTTAAAATTTGCTGATAATACATTAAGTGGTTCAATAAAAGGAATAACTGAAATAGAAGAATTAAAGAAAAAATTATCTCTTGAAGAAAATGATTTAATATTTATAGTAGCAGATAAATATGAAGTTGTTAAAACTTCACTTGGAGCTTTAAGACTAAAAATTGGTCGTGATTTAAATTTAATTAATGAAAATAGTTATAAATTCTTATGGGTAACTGATTTTCCATCCTTTGATTATTCAGAAGAAGAAAACAGATTTGTTGCTTGTCATCACCCATTTACAGCACCAAACGATGAAGATATTGAAAAACTTTTAACCGACAAAAAAAATTGTTATTCAAAAGCTTATGATATCGTTTGTAATGGTTATGAAGCAGGTGGAGGAAGTATAAGAATTCATAATGAACAAGTTCAGGAAAAAATGTTTGAAGCTTTAGAAATATCAAAAGAAGATATAGAAAAGAAATTTGGTTTCTTTGTTGATGCTTTAAAATATGGAACACCCCCACATGGAGGAATAGCTTTAGGTCTAGAAAGATTAGTAATGCTATTAATAAAATCAAATAATATAAGAGACGTTATAGCATTTCCTAAAACTGCTAGTGCGTCTGACTTAATGAGTGAAGCACCAAACTATGTTGATAATAAACAACTTAAAGAATTAGGAATAAAACTAGATAATTAGTTTTATTTTTTTTCATAATTGATTGAAAACAATTAATTATTATGATACTATTATATTAGAAGGGTAATAATTGAGAGGAGAATGAGAGGAGAATACTATGAAAAGAGTAAAATACCTATTTTTTGTTCTATTATTAACAATAATAATGAATAAAAATAATGTCCTTGCCGGTATAACTACTATATTTACAATTCAAAATAAGTTAGTTCCTGGAAATGGATGGGGATATCAAACGCCATCAAAATATATTGATTCTTATTCTATTTCAAATCACGAAATTAGAGATGTATCTATAAGTAATGAATTAGATGTTCAACTTTTTAAAACAAGTCCAACTCAAGATAATACGACAACAAAGTATTTAAAAAATGGAAAAACGACTATACTTACTGATGGGAATACTTCACCAATCTTTGTTGTAGCGGCAGGTAATTTTCATTTAATTATAAGATCAAAATGGAATTATATTACAGATACTAAAATTACTAAGGCAAACTGGATTACAACAGGAAATGTAAGCGGTTAATAATGATTATACCCTTCTAACTTTTATGGAGGAAATACTATGAAAAAAATTATATTTTCTAAAGATTTTTTGCTAATTTTTCTAATTATACTTCTATTGATTTCAATAAATATATATAGTTTTTTTGAAAGTACTTATTATTTAAATGAAGTTAATGCATTTTCATTTTGGAACTATATTCTTCATTATGGACTTGGAAGTTTAATTATGTTTTTGTCTCCGATATTTATTTCTTATTTAACAATAAACGAATTTGCACACAAAATAAACGGTTCTTTGTGTAAAGATGAAACAATGAGAATAGGGTATAAAAAAATGATAAAAAGAAACTTTATATCTTCTTATTTGAAAGCAATTATACCATTCTTAATATTGTATTTTGTAACTTTTATAATAGGTCAAGTTTTATTTTCTAAGACTATAATTTTTGATAACTATTATGACCCTAAAATTGATTTTTATTACGATTCAGTAAGTTCACCCTATATTTTTTTATTATTATCATTCATTAGTTTGATTATGTATATTATAAATATAGCAAATATTTCATTAATAATTTTAAAAAAAGTTAAAAAGCATATTCAAACAATTCTGCTTACATTTTTAGTAATAAATGCTATTAATTTTATTGTTGGAAATACACTTATAATTATATCTAAAATAATAGGAAATACACATTTAATTGAGTACTGTTTAAACATTAATTTTTATGAAGGATACTATGTACAATCAACTATATTAAGGTCAGTACTACATACTTCTATATATTTTATAATTATAAATATCATTCTTTATTATAGTTATAGAAAAAAAGATTTTTTAGGGGAGGAATTATGATTAATTTATCTCTACAAATATATAAAATAATTACAAAAAAAATTGAATTTAAAATTTCATTTCTATATCTTTTTATGGGAACACTTTTTATAGGAAATCAATATTTAAATCAATCATACTTAGAAATAATAAAAAATATATTACAAAATCCTACATATTTAGTTATGATAATCTTTCCATCATTTCTATTCATTACTATAACTAACTATAAATATTTTGAAAATAATATACATGTTTTACTAAGATTTGATGATCGTAAAAAAATAATTATTTCTCAGATTGTAACAAGTTTTTTAAACAATATAATGTATTATTTAGAATTTATGCTCATCTTTTTTATATCAATAAATTTAACAAAAAATACAGGCTTTTATTTTGATTTAAAAACAGTTCTATCTATTACTTTTCAATTTCTAAAAATATTATCAATGATATTTCTAATAAGCTTATTGTATTCTACAATAAGCCATAAAATTAGTAAAACCATTGCTCTTATTATTACTTTTTCATTTTCTTAATT
>JAVWTD010000057.1:0-5128 GCA_036667875.1 Bacilli bacterium | reverse complement strand
TCACAGTTTACTTATATAAATTAATTGAAAATTATAAAGTAGATAAAGAATATAAGTTAACTGACATAAAGAATATGCCATCATTAAAAAATTCAAACAAACAAATCAAAATACCACAAGAAATTAAAAAAGAACTTTCAATGATTCTCGGATTTACAACAAAAGAAGAACAAAAATTAATAAATAGAAACATTGATTCTCTAAAAATATTAAGAAAAGATAAAACTATTTTCAAAATTAAAAATATTTTAGGACAATATAGTCCAGCATTTAATAAATTATATATTTATGATCAAAAAAACAAATTTGTTGTAGGACATGAACTACTTCATTTCGCTAGTTCATATTATTCAAAAGAATCAGGTTTATTTTCAGGGTTTTCCCAAAACATAAAATTTGGTCACATTGGAATGGGTTTAACCGAAGGTTACACAACACACCTTCAAGATCAAATATTTGGTCATGCTAAAACTGTAGAAGAAATAAATGGTTACAGTTATGAAAAAGACATTGCAAAAAAGCTTGAACAAATTATTGGAAAAGAAAAAATGAGACCACTTTATTTCAATGCTGATTTAATGGGTTTAATAAAAGAATTAAATAAATATTTAGAAACACCTGAAATAATTGAATTTATTACAAGCCTAGATAACAGTACACCAGAAAAAATGAAAAAATCATACCTTACACTTTATAAAATGAATAGCATAAAGCAAAGAAAAGACATTGACAACAATTTAATAACTGAAGAACAATATAAAAATAACATTCTTGAATTTAGTAAAATTTATCCCCAAATTGTATATTTGATGACAGGGGAAATAGATGTAATTGAAAAGGAAGTAGGAAGAAAAATATGATAAATAAAGATCCATCACAAGACATTATTGATAGAAAGAAAAAACGTAGCAGAAACAATTACTATGACATTTGGGTGTTAGTCTTTGTAATAGCATACTTAATGTTTTGTAAAACTAATTTTAATACCTTCAATCCGTTTAACTCAACTTGGGCATACATTAGACTAGCAACAAATGATTTAACTAGTTTAAATTTAAATGATGATACAGTAATAATGAAACCATCTTATAGAGAATCTTATATTCCCGTTTTAAAGAGTGACTTAGAAAAAAGTGATTTTAAAATAAAAGACCTACAAACTCACCTTATTGTAGCTGAAAAAAGCGGCTTAAAAAGAACATATATTTTAAAAGTTAAGAATCTTTTTGGAGTAAAATATGTTTTATCTGTTAGAACAGAAGAAATAAACTAATACTATTCAATAAAAGAATAATAATTTATAGTTTTGTATTGAATAAACAACTTTTCTTTTTTAACTAACTTAAAAATTATTATAAGAGGTAACTATGAATTATTTATTCAAGTTATTTTTTTTTAATTAATTATATAAATTTGTACAAGTAACTAAAAAAACATATATTTTACATTTAATTTAGTTTTTATAGTTGAAAAATAAAGCAATTTATTATACAATTTTAATGTTGGTATATAAAGTAGATAATATTCAAGTGAAAGAAATTTTAATCTATCTAAAACGATATTTAAGAAAGAAGGAAAGTTATGAAAATAATAAACAAAATAATAAAAAAATTTAAAAAAACAGACGAACCTAATAAAATAGATTATTTACTTTTTGGTATAATTTCTGTTTTACTATTTGTATGTTTTCTTTATTCAGATATAGTTATAACAACAGAACATACTTTAAATTTTATGGATGTTATAAAATCCGGGGATTTTATGGATTTTTATAAAGTTAATTATAACTTAAAAATTAATGGTCTTAACACCACCGTCTGCTATGACATATTAATTTATTTTATCTTTATGATTTGGAATATCCCACTTTATATAGCAAGCCGTTTTATGGGAATCAATATTCTAAAAAGTTTTTTATGTAAATTATGGATAAAAGGAATAGTAATCCTATTTTTATATCTTACTTGTAAAGTAATGAAGAAAATTTTTGAAGAACTAAATATTGATAAAAAATTATCAAAATGGGGAATTTTAATTTTTGCTTCATCACCAATCATTTTTTCAATTATATTTATGATGTGTCAGTACGATATAATTCCAATATTCTTTATTATGTTAGGAATTTTAGCATATTTAAAAAATGAAGAGAAAAAATTTATTCTTTATTTTATGTTAGCAATACCAATGAAATTATTCGCATTATTCATTTTTATACCTTTACTATTATTAAAAGAAAAAAGAATCTTTTATATAGGCACTAAAACTATTTGCTCAATTTCAGTGTTGCTTGTCTGTAGAATACTTGAGAATTTTATGCCTTTATATTATGAATCAGTACAAAATTTTAATGGTTCTATGATTGAAAGACTAAGTAATATAGGATTTGATATTTCTACAGGAAGTGTTTCTATATTCATGATATTGTATATAATTATTTGTATATATTGCTATAGTGTTAAATTTAAAAACAAGAAACATTTTCAGGATTTAACAATATATATACCATTCATTGTTTATGCAGTACTTTTTACATTTTTTAAAGTAACTCATCCTCAATGGTATATATATATAACACCATTCATAACAATAATGATACTAAAAAATACAAAGAATTTTAAACTTAATTTCCTATTAGAAATGTGTATGAATATTAGTTTGATATATATTCATTTTGTATATTTTTGGTGGGTATTTGACACAAACTGTATAACCTTAATGCTTGGGAAATCACCTTTTAAAGGTAATATACTAGATTCCACAAATTTCCTTGATCTTAACACAAGTTTTGGACTAACCAAATATATGCCGATTGTCTATTCGATATATTTTGCAACTATTTTATATTTAGCAATTTTAAACTTTCCAAAAGAAGAATCTAAACAAGAAACAGTAATTATAGAAAGATCATTAATATGGAGTAGAATGGCTATTATTTTACCATTTGCATTAATGTTATTGTTACTATATATTTTATGATAAAAAAAATATTTAAAAACGAAAAAATTAGATTTCTTTTTGTGGGAGGGCTTAACACCATAGTTGGTTATGTATCTTATGCATTACTATTATATTGTAATATTAATTTTTTAATTGCAAATACAATATCTACAGTTATAGGAATGACCCATAGTTATTTTTGGAATAAATACTTTACATTTAAAAGTAAAGGATCAAGTAAAAAGGAAATATTTAAATTTATATGTGTTTACGCTGTTAGTTATATAACAGGACTAATTACACTATTTATTATAGTAGAACAATTTGGGATAAATCAATATCTAGCAGGTCTAGTAAATTTAATGTTTACAACATTAATAAGTTGGTTTGGACATAAATATTTTAGTTTTAAAAAGAAAGAGGAATGAAAATGAAAGTAGTAATTTTAGCAGGGGGATTTGGAACACGAATTTCTGAAGAATCCCAATTTATACCAAAACCTATGATAGAAATAGGAGGACAACCAATACTATGGCACATAATAAAAGAATACTCTCATTATGGGTTTAATGAATTTGTAATATGTTTAGGATATAAACAACAAATTATAAAAGAATATTTCAACAACTATTATTTAAATCATTCAGATTTAACTTATGATATGGAAAGTAATAAAATTACTATCCATAATAGTGCATCTGAGCCTTGGAAAATAACACTTGTTGATACTGGATTAAATACAATGACAGGGGGAAGAATTAAAAGAATACAAGAGTATATTGGTAATGAACCATTTATGATGACATATGGTGATGGAGTATGCGATATTGATATTAAGAAGCTTGTTGATTTTCATAAAAAGCATGGTAAATTAGCAACAATTACTGCAATTCAACCGGGAGGTAAATTTGGAGCCTTAGATTTAGGAAACAATGATGAAATAAAAAGTTTTGTCGAAAAATCAAAAGAAGATGGTGGTTGGATTAATGCTGGATACATGGTTTTAAGTCCGGAAGTATTCAAATACATTGATGGAGATACAACAGTTTTTGAAAAAGACCCATTAGAAACATTAGCGAAAAGAAGTCAATTAATGGCATATAAATATGATGGTTTTTGGCAATGTATGGATACCCTAAAAGATAAACTTTATTTAGATAAATTACTTGAAGAAAATAATGCTCCATGGAAGAAGTGGTAATATGGATTTAAGTTTTTATAAAGGAAAAAAGATTTTTATCACTGGAAATACAGGATTCAAAGGAAGTTGGCTTTCAAAGATTCTTTTAATGGCAGGAGCTGACGTTCTAGGATATGCTTTAGAGCCAAATACAGAGCCAAACCTCTATACAATACTAAATCTAGAAGGACAGATGAAAACAATCACAGGAGACATAAGAGACTATAAATTATTATATAAATCATTAAATGAATTTAATCCAGACATAGTTATACATTTAGCAGCACAACCTATAGTTAGAGAATCTTATAAAAATCCAACTTACACATATGAAACAAATGTAATGGGTACTGTTAATATACTTGAAGCCATAAGAAATGTATCAACTGTTAAATCTTTTTTAAACGTAACAACAGATAAAGTTTATTTAAATAAGGAATGGGAATATGGATACAGAGAATGTGACGAACTTTGTGGATATGATCCATATTCAAATAGCAAATCATGTAGCGAACTAGTGACTTATAGTTATGTAAAATCATTTTTTAATGACAAAGAATTTCCAAGAATTTCAACAGGAAGAAGTGGAAACGTTATAGGAGGAGGAGACTTCTCAATTGATAGAATTATCCCAGACTCTATAAAAGCATACTTCGATAAAGAAACTATAAAAATAAGAAATCCATATTCAACAAGACCATATCAGCATGTATTAGATTGCTTAAATGGATACTTAACATTAATAGAAAAACAGTATGATGATAAATCAATGGCTGGAAATTATAACTTTGGACCAAATGATGAATCATGTGTTTCAACAGGTGACTTAGTTACAAAGTTCTGTGCAGCAACTGGAAATAAAGTAGCATGGGAAAACATGTCAGACGGTGGACCGCACGAAGCAAACTTTTTAAAATTAGACTGCTCAAAAACAAAAAAGAATTTAGGTTGGACTCCTAAATGGACAATAGATAAAGCAATAGAAAAAATAGTAGAATGGTCTAATGAATA
>JAVWTD010000056.1:0-5218 GCA_036667875.1 Bacilli bacterium | reverse complement strand
TCTTTTTGTAACGATGTAGTAGGAGATATTTGTGGAATTATATCAGGTTCAGCTGGAGTAATAGTAGCTAAAGCAGTATCAGAAACAATAAATATAGACTTTTTCTACGTAACACTTATCTTAACCGCTATAATAGCAGCTCTTACAATTGGAGGAAAAGCAATAGGAAAAGGAATTGCAATGGACAATAATACAATAATATTACATTCATTTGCAAAATTTGTATCTATATTTTATAAAATATAAAAATAAGGAGACCAATTATGAAAAAACAAAATACTCTCTATTTAGTGATACCTTGCTATAATGAAGAAGAAGTTTTAAAAGAAACAATAAAAAGATTAAAAAAAAATTATAAAGACTTAATAACTAAAAAAATAATAAATAAAAAAAGTAAAATAATGTTTGTAAATGATGGATCAATAGATAAGACATGGGAATTAATAGAAGAAGAAAACATAAAAAATAAAATGTTTACAGGAATCTGTTTATCAAGAAATAGAGGACATCAAAATGCACTTTTAGCAGGTCTAATGGAAGCAAAAAATCATGCAGATGTAGTAATTAGTATGGATGCAGACCTACAAGATGATATAAACGCAATTGAAGAAATGATGATGAAATATCATAACGGAGTAGACATTGTCTACGGAGTTAGAAACTCAAGAAAAAAAGATTCATGGTTTAAAAAAAATACAGCAGAATTATTTTATAAAACGATGAATTCTATGGGAGTAGAACTAGTCTATAATCATGCTGATTATAGACTTACAAGTAAAAAAGTATTAGAGAATCTTTCTAATTATAAAGAAGTAAATCTTTTTTTAAGAGGAATGTTTCCCCTAATGGGATTTAAATCTGATATTGTATACTATGAAAGAAACGAAAGATATGCAGGAACAAGCAAATATCCTTTAAAAAAAATGCTTAACTTTGCGTGGGATGGAATAACCTCTTTTAGTATTAAACCAATAAGATTAGTACTTTCAGTTGGAGTTATAATGTTTATTTTAAGTATTTTAGTTCTTATTTATTGCCTTATAGCCAAATTCACAGGTAATACTGTAAGTGGATGGACCTTTATCACATGTTCAATTTGGCTTGTATCTGGTATTCAAATGTTATCAATAGGGATTATAGGAGAATATATTGGGAAAATTTATAATGAAACAAAAGAAAGACCAAGATATATAATTTCTAAAAACTTAGAAAATAATGAATTTTAAAAGATTAAACATATCTAGATATGATATAATATTTCTAGAATAGGAGGTCTATAAAAGAATAAAAATTTAAAAAATGGAAATTATAAAAAAGGATAGGAGAATAATATGAAAAAGATTTTAATTTCAATGACTGCAATTCTCTTAGCATTTTCTTTGACAGGATGTGTTCAAAAAAATGTTAAAGGAACTCTTGGAGAAATCATGATAAAAGTTTATACAGGACTTTCCAAAGATGAACTTCCTAAAATGCTAGAAAACATGGAAGTGACAAAAGAAAATGTAAACTCATTCTTAGGTTTAGAAAATATGGATGGTATAGAAAAAGCTCTAGCATCAGAACCTGGAATCGGCTCTATAGCACATTCAGTTGTTTTAATAAGAACAACAAAAGATGCTGATATAGAAAAAATGAAAACAGATATAAAAGAAAACGTTAATCCAAGAAAATGGATTTGTGTTGGAGTAGAAAAAGAAGACGTAATTGTAGACAGCAAAGGAGACCTTATTATCTTGATAATGGTAGATCCAAAAGCAGATGCTCAAAAATTACACGAATCATTTAAGAATCTATAATAAAAGTCTTCTATTAAAGAAGACTTTTATAGAATATATATTAAATATTCAATGAAAGGATGTAATTATGTTATTTTCAAGTATTTCATTTATATATTACTTTTTGCCTTTTTTACTATTAATATATTTTTTAGTACCATTTAAATTTAAAAATATTATTTTATTAATATTTAGTCTTTTATTTTATGCATACGGAGAACCTAAATATATTATAATTTTATTATTATCTTGCCTAATAAACTATTTACTAGGTAAAATGGTCTATAAAAATTTAGAAAATAAAAAGTCAAAACTCTTTTTAATAATAGCAATCTCATATAATATAGTTCAATTATTATATTTTAAATATACAGACTTTTTTATTGAAAACATAAACAATATTTTTAGTTCTGATATTCCTCTTCTAAGAGTAATCATGCCTATTGGAATAAGCTTCTTTACATTTCAAGTATTAAGTTATGTAATAGACATTTATAATAAAAAAGTAGAACCCTCAAAAAGTTTTATCAATTTTTCTACTTATGTATGCTTATTCCCACAATTAGTAGCAGGACCAATAGTAAGGTATGTTACTGTAAACGAAGAATTAAAAAAAAGAAATCACACATTTGAAGATTTTAGTAATGGTATAAAGAGATTTATTATAGGTCTCGTTAAAAAGGTATTAATAGCCAACGTAATAGGTGAAATGTGCGTGGCTATTACTAGTATTGCAACTAAGTCAATACTCTCTTATTGGCTAAATGCAATAGGTTTTACACTACAAATATATTTTGACTTCAGTGGCTACTCAGATATGGCTATAGGTTTAGGATTAATGTTTGGTTTTCACTTCCTTGAGAACTTTAATTATCCCCTTATAGCATCCTCCATCACAGACTTCTGGAGAAGATGGCATATATCACTATCTAGTTTCTTAAGAGACTATGTTTATATACCACTTGGAGGAAATAGAGTAAGTATTATTAAATGGATTAGAAATATATTTATAGTATGGTTTTTAACAGGATTTTGGCATGGAGCAGCTTGGAATTTTATTCTTTGGGGACTATATTTTGCTGTTCTATTATTAATAGAAAAGTTTCTTCTTACAAATATCTTGAAAAAATCAAAAGCATTAAAATATATTTATACATTATTTTTTGTCATAATAAGTTTTGTTATATTTAACTGTGGCTCTTTAAATGAAATAGGAATATACCTAAAAAATATGTTTGGTCTAGAAGGACTTTCATTTACAAGTGTAGAAACACTTTACTACTTAAAAAGTTATGGAATAATATTAATAATCGCTATTATTTCTGCAACACCACTTATTAAAAATATATTTAATAAATTATCAAAAACAAAATTAAGCATTGTACTTGAACCAGTAATTTATATAGGATTACTTATATTAGTAACAGCATTCTTAATTGATGCTTCATTTAATCCATTTCTATATTTTAGATTCTAGGAGGATAATTATGAAAAACAAAATATTAACAATATCATTTGTTCTATTTTTATTTCTGTTTCTAATAATGAACTTTACAACAAAAGATATAGAAATAAGTAAAAATGAACGAAGAAACTTAACACAATTACCAAAAATATCAATTAAAAATATATTAGATAAATCATATATGGATAAATTTGAAAAATATACACTTGATCAATTTCCACTTAGAAATGATTTTAGGCATTTAAAATCATTTATTAATTATAATGTTTTCAATAAATTAGATAATAATAAAATATACATTAAAAACAATTACATATTTAAATCAGATTATCCACTTAATAATGAATCAATAAAAAACTTTACAAATAAAATTGATATGATAAATAAAAAATATTTAACCAAAAAAAATAAAGTTTATCTTTCAATAATACCAGATAAAAATTACTATTTTAAAGATAAAAATACCTTAAATATTAATTATGAAGAATTGATATCTAATGTTACTACAAAATTAGACTATATCAAATATATTGACCTAACAAAATCACTAGATTTAGATTCATACTATCAAACTGACACACATTGGAAACAAGAAAAATTAGAAAATGTCATAACAAAATTAAGCAATGAAATGAACTTTAATAAATATAATGGGAATTATATTAAAAATGAATATAATAAATTTTATGGAGTTTATTATGGACAAGCAGCAATAAAAAGAAAACCAGAAAAAATAACATATCTTACAAATGAAAATATTAAAGGTGCAAAAGTAAGTCATTACGAAAGTAAAAAAAGCAACAAAGTATACAATGAAAGTAAATTAGAAGGAATAGACTCTTATGATGTCTTTTTAGATGGAGCATCCTCACTTATAGAAATAGAAAATGATAACATAAAAAATAATAAAGAACTTATAATTTTTAGAGATTCATTTGGAAGTAGTATAACTCCATTACTAATAGATTCTTATAAGAAAATTACTTTGATTGACCTAAGATATATTTCAAGTGATAATCTAAAAGATTTAGTATCATTTAAAGAACAAGACATTTTATTTTTATATAGTGCTTTAGTAATTAACAATAGTTTTACTTTAAAATAATTAAAATATGTGGATTAGACTATGAGATGTAGTTCTAATCCTTTTTTTAAGGATTTAAAAATGGAGTTGAACAATTGAAATCAAACTATAATGTAAGTAGTAGTGGAAAACAAGTATATGACTATTATGTTGCAAATTTAGCATATCCTATAAAAGATGCTAATGAAGATATTCTTGATTATAGATATTATGAAGCAAGATTAGTAGTAAGAAAAGAAAATAACAATAATTTTGCATATGATTTAGATAAATTTATAGAAAAAAAAGGAGCCGTCCTAGATAAAACAAGTTTATCTATAGTGGCTGATAACTCAGCCGACGGTTCCCTTATGTCAAATAATATACCACAATCCAACGCATCTGTCAAATCTGATATATCTACTAAATATTCTATGCAAGAAAAAGATAATGATACACAAGAACTAGAAATTAAACAAAAATCTTTTGAAGAATTATCTGAGATAGAAAAGGAAAAGTTAAACATAATAAATAAAGAAATTTATACTGAACGTGGAAAAATTTATTCTACTAAACCTGAAACAACTGATATAGAAAAAGAACAAGCAAAGAAAAAAGTAATAGAACTTAAACAAAGAAAACTAGATATATATAATGGCAATCTAAAAGTTGATAAGGCTGTCCCTTTAACTAATAAAAGTGCTTTTGAAGTTTCTTTTGATGAAAATGAATTAAATAAAGATAATACTTTAGATGAATAAGCACAACGTTTAATTAATATCTTTAACGAAGGAATTGATACAGTTGATAATCAAGCAATAGATGAAGCCATTGAGGAAATAAAATATTATAAAGACCATTACATTGATATAGAAGATAATATAATTAAAATCAACCCTACTTCAAAAAAGT
>JAVWTD010000055.1:0-5238 GCA_036667875.1 Bacilli bacterium | reverse complement strand
ATTTGGAAAATATTCTTAAATAATGTTTGATTTTAATAAAATAAAGAAAAAAGACATGTTTTATCACATATCTTATGCTTTTTCTACTTCATTTACTCCAAGTTCAACAATTGTTTCTTGACCAAATAAGTCTAAAACAACTTCAACATTTGCTTTTTCAATTGACACTGTACGAATTTTTCCATACATGTCTTTAAAAGGTCCATTGATAACTTTTACTTGATCATCTACTTCTAGATTATTTTCAATTTGAATTCTATTCATTCCCATTGTTTCAAGAATTTTATCAACTTCCATTGGTGTTAATGGGAAAGGTTTTGCCCCTTTACCTGATGATCCGATAAATCCTGTAACACCCGGAGTATTACGAACTACAAACCATGCTTCATCAGTCATAATCATCTCTACTAATATATAACCTGGAAACATTTTTTTCATTTTTTCTTTTGAAACGCCATCTTTTACTTCAATTTCTTTTTGTTCTGGAACTATTACTCTGAAGATATAATCTTCTAAGCCCATAGAACCAGCACGCATCTCTAACTTTTCTTTAACTTTATTCTCATGTCCTGAGTAAGTATTAACTACATACCATTCTTTATCCATTATAAGTACATATCCTTAAGTATTCTAATTCCTGTTATTAATAGATCAGTTAAAGAGAAGAAGGCTGCGAATCCTATTATAAATATTAAAGCTGCGCTTGAGTAAGTAATCATTTCTTTTTTTGTTGGCCATTTAACTTTTTTCATTTCTTGTTTAATGTTAATGAAAAAACGAACGACTTTTTTTGCTATTTTTTTCAATTTTCATCCACCCACTTATATTAATTTTTTTTTAAAATAAAAACACTTCCTCGTGTCTAAATAAATAATACCATATATATTATTCAAAGTCAATCAAAAGTGTTTTAATTATAAATGTTTCTAGCCTTTAGTGACAATTATTCTTGTAGATATTTCATTTAATGCTGACCCATTCATTTCAAATGAATCCATAATAGTTTTAGTAAAAGGTGTACCCGCTACTCTAGTATAGCCCCCTCTTAAAAGAACAGGACTTGAAGCAGATGAATTTCTAGAAGAATAAATTAATGAACCACTTACTTCTGCTAATCCGTCTCCAAGAAGAAAACTTGAAAGAGATTGGACTGAGGAATCTTGTAGGTAGGGATATAAATCATAGTATTTTCTATCAGGTAGTTTAATACCATCAATTACTTCTATATTGACATTACCTTCTACATTTATACCATTAAAGCCTGTTTTTGAAACGGCAGTGTTGCCTGTACTTTCTAATGCTAAAGTCATTACATATTCCATTTTATTTCCAAAAGTATCATATAACCCATATATATTTTGAGTTGTACTTTGAGTAAAGTTTGTGAATGCTTGAGAAAGTGTTGGTGAAACTAATGTAGTGTTTTCAGTGCTTAGATTGCAAGTCACCGCATCTACACATAATCCATATTTAGAATATGTTAAGAATCCTACAGCACCCCAGTCAGTACTTTTTGGTATGTGCATATCAAAGTTATGTCTGTTTTCTACTCCTAATATTTCTTGACTATTATATATACTTGTAAAAAAAGTTGACAAGTTTTTCTCTACTAGTGAAGTAGCACCAAATGTTGAGTTGATATTTGTTTGAGTTCCTGATATTTCAAATTTAGAAATCCAAAAACCTTCTAACTCTTGTTCTCCAAAAGTAAAAGATGGATGAAGAATAAATCCTGCAGTTGGAACTATTGTAGTTTTCTTTACAAAGTTTAAATCTGCTCTTTTGGCTCCGTTTGCTTTGTATTCAAATCTAGGTATCCAAACTAGGACTTGGCTAATTTCGCTTTCTTTTATTTCATTTCCTGGTCCTTTAATTATATTGTTTTTTAAAATTACTGCATTTGCCCATTTTTTTTCATTATAGTTATACCATTCTATATTTGGGTCAGCTACTATTATTTTTTTAGTTGTCTGATTATATGTAACTGGAATCATTTTTTCTGTTAATTGTGGTCTTTCTAATCCGTTTATGGTTTCAACATAATCTCCACCATTGTAATCAACATAATTCACATCCTTATTAAGTGAATCCATTATATCTTTTCTAAACCTATCAAATGAAAATTTAGTACTTGCCAATAATGACAATATTCCAAATACTAGAACTATAAATAAAACTAAAATAGAATATAAAATTCCAGAAATGGCAAGTCCTTTATTGTTTAATTTCATTCTACACCTTCTTATTCTATAAATATTATACAATATAAAAAGAAAAAAAACTAGTCAAAACTAATTCTTAATATTTATAAGTGTGTTTATAAATTCATCTATTTCTTTTTCTTCATTTGACCCTGATAATGTAAATTTAAAATATTCATTATTTATTCCATACATATCTATTACTTTAAGTTTAGTTAAACTTGTTTCTTTTATTAAAACTTCTTTAATATTACTAAATGATAGTTTGGTTTTATAAATTGGTTCTTTCATATTTTGTTTACTAAAGAAAGCTATTAAAATATATTCTTCAGATAATCCTAAAAAAGCATTAAATGTTTGACCTACTAGTTTTAGGTTTGATGCATTAATTGATTTTAAGGTTGCACTTAGAGGGCATGTTATTTTAGAGTCTGTTAGGTCTTTAAATGTTTCTATAATTTTTTCTTTCATTTTTATCACCATTCTTAGTATATAAAAAGATAATCTATAAATCAAGATTATCTTTAATTTTTGTTTTAATTCTTTGAATTGCGTTGTCGATGGCTTTTTTGTCTTTTTCTAATCTTTCTGATATTTCTATATAATTGAATCCTTTTACTTTTAAGTCAAATACTTTTTTTTCGAAAGGTGTTAGTATTTTATTTATCTTGTCTACTAACTCTAAACTATTTTCTGAATCTAGCATAATATTTTCTGGATTCTGTTTGTTATCAATTAAGATTTTTCCAGGGTCTGGTGCTGTATCTTCATCACTTCTATCATAGGATACTGATTCATTAAGTAGTTTATGTTTTTGTCTTCCACTACCTACTAATGCTGTTATTTGAGCTCTTTCTATACACATTTTTGCATAAGTATAAAAGGATGCTTCTTTTGCTTCATTGAATGAATTAATTGCTTTATTTAAACCAACCATTCCTTCTTGGACTAAATCATGAAATTCTAATCCATTACTACTACATGATTTATCTAGTTTTCTAGCGTTGTTTTCTATAAGGGGTTTATATTTTTTAAATATAATTTCGTTTGCTTCTTCTATGTTATCTCTAACATGAGATATTAATTCATAGTCATTAAAATCTCTGTAATCCATAAATTAACCTCTTTTGTTTATTGCTTGGTAGATAACTACTCCTGCTGCAACTGATGCATTTAAGCTGTTAATTTTACCTTTCATAGGTATTGTTGCTATGAAATCACAATTCTCTTTTACAATTCTTGCCATTCCATGTCCTTCATTACCTATTACAACACACATTTTTCCTTTATAATCTATATCTTGATAAGGTGTACCTTCCATATCAGTTCCAACTATCCAGAATCCTTTTCTTTTTAATTCTTTCATGGTGCTTGAAATATTTGTTATTTGAACGATAGGAACATATTTTGTGGCTCCAACACTTGTTCTAATAACGGATGGTGTTACGTCAACACTTCTGTTTTTTGGAATAATAATTCCGTCTACTCCTGCTGCTTCACAAGTTCTTATGATTGCACCAAAGTTATGAGGGTCTTCGATATGGTCTAGAATAACTAAAAGTGGATTTTCTTCTTTTATTATTTCATCTAAATTACTATAAATAAATTCTGGTATTTCTAGAACTATTCCTTGATGGTTTTCTTTTGTTATTTTGTCGATTACTTCTTTTTTTACTATTTTTATGTTTTTACATTTTGATTGTGCTAAGTTTATAATTTTAGAATCATCAAAGTTTTCTAAAATCATAATTTTATTAACTAATTCTCCACTTTCTAAATATTCTTTTGCTACATTTTTTCCACATATATACATTAATTCTCACCTATTATTTCTTTCAATATTTCTTCTATTCTTGTTATATTATTTTCTAAATATAAATATCCGATTAAGGCTTCAAATCCTGTTGAATATTTATAAGTTATAATGTCTGTATTTTTTGGATGTCTTGATCCTTTATGGTTACGGGCTCTATAAACTATGCTTGTTTCTTCGTCAGTTAAGAAGTTGTCTTCAATTAGTTTTGTTAAGTATTTACATTGACTTTTAGCACTAACGTAATTGACTGCTTCATTTTGAAGGATTTTTACTTTTTCTATTCCTTTTTCTAATAAATATTTTCTAATATATACTTCATATATTGCGTCTCCTATATAGGCAAGAGCCAATACATTACGATTTTTATTATCCATATTATAAAATGTCATCCATTCTATCGAATGTTATATTTTTAATGGTTCCATTTTTTACTTCATTTATTATTATGGAAACTACTTTGTCATAGTCTATTTCTCCACCTTTTATTAAACATCCTCTTTTTTTGCCTATTTCATCAAGTGTAATGACATAATCATCTTCAACATGACTAATACCATATCTATCTTTTAATTGGTCAGGATAGTATGCTTCTAGTGTTTTTAAGATATACTCTATAACATCATATATTGGAAGAACTTCTTCTTTAATTGCTGTTAATGCTGCTAGATTAAAGGCTACTTTTTCTTCTTCTAATTTAGGCCAAAGGATTCCAGGTGAATCTAGGAGTTCAAAATCTTTATTGATTCTTATCCAATCAAGTTGTTTAGTTACTCCTGGACGGTTGGCAGTATTTTGAGCTTTCTTTCCTACTAGACGATTAATTAAAGTTGATTTTCCAACATTTGGAATTCCTACTATTAATATTCTAGTTCTTCTTTCAATCATACCTTTATCTTCTCTTTTTTGGTTTTCTTTTTCCATTAATTCTTCGGTTACTTTTAGTAATGGTTTTAAGTTAGTATTACCTTCAAGATCTAATAAAACTACTTTGCAATTCTTTTTTTCATAGTATTTTATCCATTTGTTTGTTTCAGACATATCACATAAGTCTGATTTAGTCATTACTATTATTTTTGGTTTGTTTTTAGTAAATTCTTCAATGTCTTTTATTTTTGATGAGTAAGGCATACGGGCATCAATTACCTCATACACTACATCTATTAAGTTTAGTTTTTCTGATATTTGTCTTTTGGTTTTTGCCATGTGCCCTGGGTACCAGTT
>JAVWTD010000054.1:0-5668 GCA_036667875.1 Bacilli bacterium | reverse complement strand
TTTCTATTTATTTTATGTTAATTTTGTTGTATAATATTTTTAGAAGAATGAGGTATAAGAATGAAAGTATTAATAATAATTCCAGCTTATAACGAAGAAGATAATATTGTAAAAACATGCAAAACAATTGAATCTTTTTCAAAAAAACTAGATTATATTGTAATTAATGATGGCTCTAAAGATGAAACTGAAAAAAAGTGCATCGAAAATAAAATCCCACATATTAATTTAATACATAATTTAGGAATTGGTGGGGCAGTTCAAACAGGATTTAAATATGCCTATAATAATAATTATGATATTGCAATACAATTTGATGGTGATGGACAACATAATATAGAATGTATATACAAATTAATAGATCCCATTGCAAAAGGTGAATGTGATTTTGTTATAGGTTCTAGATTCATTGAAAATCTTAGTCAATTTAAATCAACCAAAGCTAGAAGAATTGGAATAAATATAATTTCTTGTTTTATTAAAATATTTACAGGAGTTAAAATATATGACACCACAAGTGGCTACCGAGCAATAAATAAAAAAATAATAAAAGAATTCCAACTTTACTATCCAACAGAATATCCTGAACCAGTATCAACTACAACATTACTAAAATCAGGTTATAAAGTAAAAGAAGTACCTGTCAAAATGAATGAAAGAACAAATGGAGTTTCATCAATTAGATCATGGAAAAACGTATACTATATGATTAACGTTATTCTTTCCATTTTTATTGTAAGTGTAAGGAGGTATAAAAAATGACGATAAATTTACAAATAGTTTCAATATCTTTTATAATCTTAATTTTTTCTTGCATTTTTTATATTTTAAGAAAGGGTAGAATATCTGTTAAATATTCATTGGTTTGGTTATTATCATGTTTTATTTTATTTCTATTTTTAATGTTTCCTACACTATTTAATAGTATAACTAAAGTACTTGGATTTAATGTTGGATCAAATATGATATTTGCAGGTTTAATTGCAATGCTTATGTTTATCAACCTGTCTTTAACTATTATTATTTCTGGTCAAAATGATAAAATAAGACTTTTAATTCAAGAGGTATCATTAATAAAAGGTAAGATTAAATGAAAATAATATGGAACACAATTGGTACAACTTTTAATTCTTTTATTTCTCTATTTTTACTAGTTGTTGTGACAAGATTAAATGGTATTGAAACTGCTGGTGTTTTCTCTCTTGCTTTTACTTTTAGTCTATTAATGCAAACCATATCAAATTATGGAGGAAGAATTTATCAAGTATCTGACACGGTTGAAGAATTTTCATTTTCAGAATATTTTTCTTCTAGACTTAAAACATCACTTATAACAATATTAATTACAATTATTTATGCTTATTTTATGAAACAAAGTAATATTGGAATTCTCTTCTCTTTAGTAATTATAAAAATAATTGAATCATTTAGTGATGTTATTTATGGAGAGTTTCAAAAGAATGATAAATTAGATTATATAGGCAAATCCCTTTTTTATAAATCAATTATTTCAGCAATAGTTTTTACTATAATTGATATATTAACAAAAAATATTTTCTATTCAATTATGGGAATGGTTCTTACTACAATGATAATTTTTGTTTTTTATGATTTAAAGTTATTGAAAAATTATAACAAGATTAAAATTGATTTCAATAACAAAGTTTTTAAAAAGAGCAAATATGTATTTATTCTTTCATTTGTAACATTACTCATAATAAATGCTCCACGCTTTATTGGTGAAAAGGGACTAAGCAGTGAAGAATTTGGATATCTTGGTATACTTATGATGATTCCAACAGTTATGGCTCTCTTTGGCCAGTTTGTTGCCCAACCAATAGTAATCAACTTATCTTTGTATTACAAAAAGAAAGATGAACCAAACTTTTCAAAACTTATTAAAAAATCTAATTTAATAATAATAATTTTAGGTCTTTTAACCTGTATAGTAGCAGTTACAATTGGACCTAGTGTATTAAAAATCCTTTATGGAATTTCGTTTGAAAAATACAGATTTATCTTTTGTGTTTTAATAGTTGCAGGAACCTTGAATAGTATAACTGCAATTATATCAAATGCATTAACAATATTAAGAGAAACAAAAATTCAGTTTTATATGTATATTTCAGTTTTGTTTATAGAAATTGTTATTTTAACAAATTTTTATAATAATGATTTAACAAGATTAATTTGGTGTTTTGTTTCATCTATGATTCTACAAATTATTTTGTTTTATACCATATTTATTACATGTAAAAGAAAAAAATTAAAGGAGGAGAAAAATATATGAAAGTTATATTTTTAGGTAATGCATTAAATTACCAAACAGTTAAAAGCAATAAAAATATTTCAACAGTTTCTTATGCTGATAATCAAGCACAAATAAGTCTAATAAAAGAATTTAATAAATATTATAAAGAGGACTTTAAAGTAATAACTGCAGCTTATAATAATGATGTTACCCTAAAACATAAAGAAGAAAATGTTTTAATAGGAGGGGCTAATTGCTTAGCAATAAAGAATTACTCAGGGAATAAAATCATTTATTATTTATCAATAATAATAGGTTATACAAAACAACTTAACAGACTACTGAAACAATATAAAGGAGAGAAAATAATTGTAATAACAAATGGTCCACATGCCTTTAGAACTCTTCCAATATTGTTTACAAGAAAAAGATTTGATTATATATTTATCCCATTTCTTGTTGGAGCTGTTGAATTACCTGAACTAAAGGGATTAGATCATATTGTTGCCTCTTTCTCACCAAAACTTTTAAAAATGGCAGATGGAACAATAACTTATGTTAAAAATTCATCAGTTCTATATACAAAAAAACCATACGTAGAAATTTTATATAGTTTAAATGAAAAAGACTTCACGTATAAAGAAAAGAAAGAGAAAAAAGAATCAGACTTAATAAAAATACTTTTTACTGGTGCTTTAAACGATATAAATTCTATACCAGTTTTGATTAACCTTATTAAAATAAGTCCTAAAAATTATCGTTTTATAATTTGTGGTTCTGGTCAATATGAAAATGAATTACAAAATTTATCAAAAACAAACTCAAAAAAAGTTAAATTTCTTGGTCTTATTAATCATGATAAAGTAATTGAATTGCAACACCAAGTTGACTATTTGATTATATTAAGAAATAAAAAAGATGACTTTGGACTATATCATTCAAAATATTCCATGTCATCAAAATTATTTGAGTATTTATTGTCAGGTACACCAGTAATTGTAAATGACCATGAAGCAATGCAAAAAGAAATTAGACCATATTTGAACATAATAAACAATACTGAGCCAGATACTATAATTAATTTAATTGAAAATCCACCAAAAGATTTAAAAGCAAAATCCAAAAAAGGACAAAAATTTGTTATAGATAATGCAAAAGATGAAATACAGATGAAAAAAGTAATTAATTTTATTAACAAATTTTAAAGGAGTAGTAATAATGGGAAAACCAAAAATTAGTATAATTGTTACAATTTATAATATTGAAAAAGAATTAGAGCGTTGTTTAAATTCTGTTGTTAATCAATCCCTAAAAGAAATAGAAATTATTTGTGTGAATGACGGATCAACTGATAATTCAAGCAAGATAATAGATAAGTTTTATAAAAAATATCCCCAAATAATAAAGCTGTTTACTAAAGAAAATGGGGGAGGAGATTGGGGAGCAAGAAATTTTGGTCTAAAAAAAGTAAAAGCAGATTATTTTGTTTTTGTTGATGGAGATGACTATGTTCATCCTGATTTTGCCAAAAAACTTTATGATTCAATTCACAATAATGGAACTGATATGGCTGTATGTGCACTAGATAGAATTGACATTAAAACAGGCAAATTAGTTACAACGGATATGAATAAATTTGGATACAAAACAATAGATGTTGACGGAACAGATAGCATTCTAGCATTTATTAATCCAGGACCTTGTAATAAGGTTTACCGTAAAAAGATTGTAGAAGGTATTGAATTTAAGGCTGTAAGAGGTAGTTGTGATTTGTTTTTCATGTTGACAGCAATGCCTAGAATAAAAAAGATTTCTTTTGTTTCTGATTCTTTATATTATTATATGATGCATAATGATTCACAAATATTTAATATTAAAGATCATGATTTAAAAGTTTTTGAAGAAAATTTTCTTGAAATTAAAAGAATATATAAAGAAACCGCTAATGGTAGAAAACTACTAAATTATTTAGACTTAATGGCTTTCATACATTTTGGAATATCAATAATGTATAGAGTCTCATATAATAGCCAAAACATAAAAAAAGATAGTAAAAACATTTTATTATTTTTAAATACTAATTTTCCAAATTGGAAAAAATCGCCATTTTTAAAGTTTGGCTATAGTCTAAAAAAAGGCTTTAAACATTTTGCAATGTATGGAGTTAACATTGTTTATAAATGGAATATGCCTCTATTATTTATAAAACCATATCGTTTTATGATTGATAAATTAAAAATTGATATAAAATTTTAAAAGGTTAATCCCTTTTTCTTTTTATTATGTTATAATTAAGTTAGGTGGTAAAATGAAAAAAATAACAATACTTGCACTTCATTTAGGCGTAGGTGGGATAGAAAAATATATTTCAAGTCTATGTAAAATGTTAGAAAACGACTATGAGATAAAAGTAATTTCAACCTATAAAAAATATGACAAGCCAAAATTTGAATTTAGTGATAAAATAGAAATTAAATACTTAATAAATGATAGCCCCAAAAAAGATGAATTGAAACAAGCAATAAAAAATAAAAAAGTAATAATAAGTTTAAAATATTTATGTAAAAATATATTATTGCTTTTAAAAAAATATATTGAAAATATAAAAGAAATCAAAAAAATAGATAGTGATTATGTAATAACAACAAGAGATTTTCATAATAAACTAGTAGGACGTTATTGTGATAAAAAAATAATTAAAATAGCTACTGAACATAATCACCATAATAATAATAAAAAATATATAAATAAAGTAATTAAATCAATTAAAAACTTTAACTATTTTGTTTTAGTATCAAAAGAACTAGAAGAATTTTATAAAGATAAAATAGGATCAACAAAAGCAGTTTATATTCCGAATGTAATAGAAGATATGCCTACATTTAAATCTAAAATTGAAAATAATAATATAATCTCAATTGGAAGAATGTCACCTGAAAAAGGATTTATAAATTTTATCGAAATTATATCAGAAATAAAAAAAGATATAGAAGACATAAAACTAAACCTAATAGGTGATGGTCCAGAACTTGAGAATATAAAAAAAGAAATAAAAGCTCATGATTTGACAAAAAACATTATATTGCATGGATTTCTTAATAAAAAAGAAATAGAAAGTATAATGCTTGAATCATCTCTTTATGTAATGACCTCATATACTGAATCTTTTGGGCTTGTTTTAATCGAAGCAATGAGTTATGGTGTACCATGTGTTTCATTTTCTAGCGCAAGAGGAGCAGTAGGATTAATTGAAAAAGACAGTAATTTAATCAAAGAACGTGACAATAAATTAATGGCAAAAAAAATAATAAATTTACTAAATAATAAAAAAGAACTAAAAAAACAATCAAAGCAAAGTATCGAATATAGCAAACAATTTTTAATAAGTGAGGTAGTAACAAATTGGAAAAAATTATT
>JAVWTD010000053.1:0-5680 GCA_036667875.1 Bacilli bacterium | reverse complement strand
CTTCAGGGGGTTTTGGTAGATTCTATTAAACCAGTTGAGCTTAATAGAACCGGCGTGATTAGTATCACGCTAAATACATTATAGAGTATTAAAAAATAATTGTCAATAAAATTGTGTAAAAAAAACGATAACACATATAAAATCTCAAAATTGTAAAAAATCGAGTGAAAACATCACTTTTTAACCAAAAAAGGTTGACAAACAAGGACAATTATATTAATATATGCAGTACCAGTTCGTTTTACGAATTGGTTGCTAGTATCACACTAGCCAACCCCTTTTTATTCTTTTATAAGGACAGTTCGCAGGGGGACTGTTCTTTTTTTGTATAAATTATGATATAATTTTTAAAGGTGATAGATATGGAAAAAATAGAATTTACGCCAACTGGTGTATGCTCAAAAAAAATGATAGTAGAAATAGAAAATGGAATAATAAAAAGTTATAGAAGCATTGGAGGATGTCCAGGAAATTCATTAGGAATTAATGCTTTAGTAAGAGACATGACTGTTGATGATGCAATAAGTAGATTAAGTGGAATTAAATGTGGACTTAAAAAAACTAGTTGTCCGAACGAACTTTCAAAAGCCCTAGTAGAATATAAAGAAAAAATACACTCATAAAAAGCAAGAAATTTATTTTTCTTGCTTTTCTTCTAATTCTTTATAATAATTAAATCTTCTTATTGCATTTTCTTTATTTTCATTTAATAAAGTTTCTGCTTTTTCAGGGTTAATTGAATTTAGCATACTATACCTAGTTTGACTTAATAAAAAGTCATTGTATAATTCGAAATCAACATTTTTTGAATCTAATGTAAAATGTGAAGTATCAGGATTATATCTAAATATTGGAAAGTATCCTGATTTAACTGCTGATGCTTGGTTATCAACACTATTTACTAATCCACCTTTAATTCCGTGTGAAATACATGGTGAATAAGCAATAATAATTGATGGTCCTTTATGCTTTTCTGCTTCAATCATAGCTTTTAGAGCTTGGTTTGAATTAGCCCCTAAAGAAATTGTAGCAACATACACATGCGGATAAGACATAGCAATTCTAGCCAAGTCTTTTTTATTTTGAGTTTTACCATAAGATGTGAAAGCAGCAATACTTCCCTTCTCACTTGCTTTACTTGATTGTCCACCTGTGTTGGAATAAACTTGACTATCAAGTACAAGAATATTAACATCCTCATTACTTGCAAGAACATGATCAATTCCACCATATCCTATGTCATAAGCCCAACCATCTCCACCAATAGTCCAAATACTTCTTTTAACTAAGTAATCTTTTAAATCACATATTGTACTTGGAACTTTACTATAATCAAGTTCATCATAAACTTCTTTAGTAATTTGATAATCATCCATGTTATCTATCCATTTATTAAATAGTGGATTATCATTATTTTCTAACATAACATTTTTGATTCTGTTTCTAAATGTTTTATTAGCGAGTAACATACCATACCCATATTCGGCATTATCTTCAAATAAGGAAGATGCCCATGGAATAGTGTAAGGCATAGATGGAGTACTTCCAGAATAAATAGAAGAACAACCAGTTGCATTACTTACCATTAAGAACTTACCAAATAATTGAGTAAGTAGTTTTAAATATGGAGTTTCACCGCATCCAGCACAAGCTCCAGAGAACGCAAATTTAGGTTCTTTGTATTGTGAGTTTATAACTGTATTTGGATCCATATTTTTTTCTTTAATGTTCTCTATTAAATAATCAAATATATCTTGTTCTTTATTATTTAATGATTCTTCTAGGTTATTAAACATTAATGCTTGTTTTCCTTTTTTGCCTGGGCAATTTTTAACGCATATACCACATCCTGTACAGTCTTTTGGACTAATAGATAGAATGTACTTATATTCTTTAAATGCTGGCATAATAGGCGTAATAGCCTTATTTTTAACATATTCCGGAGCATTATTAAATTCTTCTTCAGATAATAGAAAAGGTCTAATAACTCCATGAGGGCAATATAATGAACACTGATTACACATAATACAATTTTCATTAATCCAATTTGGAACTACATCACTTACTGCTCTTTTATCTTTTGTTGATGTCCCAGTTTCAAAATGTCCATCTTTATTATTTAAAAATGAACTTGTTGGAAGACTGTCTCCTCTTCTTTCATTAATTTCATCGTATAAAGATTTCTTTTCATTATTAATTTTATAACTTATATTCTCTTCTATTTTTATCTCTTCTAAATATTTACTTGCTTCGTCAATTGCTTTATAGTTTGCATTAAGTACATCTTGTCCTTTTTTAAAATATCTTTTTAAAGCATAGTCTTTCATATCTTTTTTAGCGGCTTCGTAATCAAAGATATCTGATAAGTACATAATTGAACTCTGCATAATAGTACTTATTTTATTAGATAATCCTAAAGACCCTGCTAATTCGTATGCATTAATTATATAAAATTTAATATTTCTTTTTTTAATAATATCTAACACTTTAGGGTTAATATTGTTTATAATTTCTTCTTTTTTTAGTCTTGTATTTAATAAGAAAATTCCATTTTCTTTAATATTATCAATTACATTATAAATATCTAAATATCCATCTTTAGTACATACTATAAATTCTGGATTTTCAACATAATAAGTTGAGCGTATAGGATTATTAGAAAATCTTAAATGTCCAACAGTTACTCCACCAGACTTTTTAGAATCATATTCAAAGTACCCTTGAACAAATTTTTTTGTTTCTTTTCCTATTAATTTAATAATTGATTTTGAAGCACTTACCATTCCGTCGCTTCCATAACCATACACTAAAAACTCTGTTGAATTATTTATTTTAAAATTATCATCTATTTTTAAACTTAGATTTGTTACATCGTCTTCAATTCCAACTGTAAAATTATTTATTGGTTTTTCTAAAAGCATGTCGTAAACGGCTTTTATCATTTTAGGGTTTGTATCTTTACTTGATAATCCGTATCTTCCACCAACTATTTCAATATTTAATTCTTTTAGGGCTGTTACTATATCTAAGTATAATGGTTCACCAATACTTCCAGCTTCTTTAGTTCTATCCATTACTGCTATTTTAGTAACAGACTTAGGTAAAACATCTATTAAGAAATTTTTACTAAATGGTCTATATAAATGGACTTCAATTAATCCGATTTTATAACCTAATTTAATTAAAACGTCAATTGTTTCTTTAATAGTTTCTGTAACTGAACCCATTGCTACAATTATAGAGGTAGCTTCGTTATCTCCATAATAATTAAATGGTTTATAATTAAATCCGAATCTTTCGTTTATTTTTTTCATATAATCATTTACTATATCTGGAATACTATTATATACTTCATTTCTAACCTCAGTTGCTTGAAAATATATATCACCATTTTGTGCTGTTCCCTGAATACTTGGCTTTAATGGATTCATAGCTTTTTCTCTAAACTTTTTCAAAGCTTGTTGGTCTACTAAATCCTTGATATCATCAGTTTCAAACACTTTTATTTTATTTATTTCATGACTTGTTCTAAAGCCATCAAAGAAATGCATAAATGGTAAACTTGATTTTATTGCACTTAAATGAGCTACTGCTGACAATATAGCAGCATCTTGAACGGAAGATGATGCTAGCATACAAAATCCTGTTTGACGACATGCGTAAATATCTTGATGGTCTCCAAAAATACTTAAAGCATGAGTTGATAAAGATCTCGCTGCTACGTGTAAAACACCTGGTAACATCTCACCTGCTATTTTATATAAATTAGGAATCATTAATAGTAATCCTTGACTGGCAGTATAAGTTGTTGTTAGTGCTCCTGCTTGTAGTGAACCATGAACTAATCCTGCTGCTCCTGCTTCACTTTGCATTTCTATTACTTTAACTGTATCGTTAAAAATATTAAGTTTTCCTTTATTACTCCAATCGTCTGCTAGTTCAGCCATTGGACTGGATGGCGTAATTGGATAAATCCCTGCTACTTCGGTAAACATATATGCTGTTCTTGAACAAGCTTCGTTACCGTCTACTGTTATTATTTTTTCCATTTTTTCACCTCTATTTTAATTATATCATTTAATAGAAAAGAAAAAAAGATTATTCATCTTCTTTTGTTAGTTCTCCAATTACCCATTCTTCAAATACACCGTTATATTTCTCTGCGTAATCGTAAATTGTATCTGTTATTGTATTAATTCTTTCTAAACCTATTTTAGTTCTTTTTTCTATATAAATCATATTACTAAATCTAACTTTTAAATTATTATCTTTTACTCTTTTAGCATTATCTTCATATTCTATTTTAATAAAATCTTTAGAATTTTCTAATTCTGTTTTACATTGTAAAGCTTTGTTTTTATTTCTAAATGAAAGTACTAGAATTAATGATTGTTCTTTATGTGTATCAAGTTCTTCTTCTAGTCTATGATTTATTATTTTTTTGTTGCACAAATGCATGAATGATTTGTCATCAGGGCATATATCATTTTTATAATTTTTAAAATTTTTATCATCTTTTTTTGTTATTTCATAATTATAGTTTATGTTATTATCTAAATACTTTTCTATTAAATTTGTATTTCTAGAGGTACTATAAAGGTAAATAGAATATGATATATCATATTTAAATCCTACAAATAGTATACAGTTTTTATGACAAAATAATGAAAAATTATCATTAAATGTTTGAATTTCTTTATTGTTTAGTTCTTTATCTGGATTGATTTTAATTGTTATAAATTTTTTAAATTCCATGATTGGTACAATATCTTTTATATATAAGTTAGCACCTTTTAATGCTCCATCTTCAAAAAAGTTAAAGTTTCTTAAGTTAACAAGTTTTTGTCTTCTTTTAAGTAAATAAGCAGGATAAGATATAATTGCTATAATAATAGGGATTAGTAGCAAATAGTTTCTTAACATGTAATATAGACCTATTATAAGCAATGTAATGATGGACATTTTTAAAAGTTTGTCAAAACTATATTTAATAATAGTAAATGCAGATAAAATTAGTCCAATGGATATTATAATATTAACTATTATAGCATCAATGTTTTCTAAATTAATCGTTCCTAATAATTTATATATTCCATAAATTAGGAGTGCAAAAAAAGTTCCAGTATAAATATTTACTGATTTAAAATCTGTTCTATCTCTATTATTTTTAAGGTTATCAATGTAATTATATACTGATTTATATATTCTTTTTTTATCCATAATATCACCTACCACATTATTATAGCATACTTTCTTGTATAATTTTCTAAGAGTTAAAAAAATGATGGTAAAATCAGTAATATCTCATTTGAATTAGTAAATGATTATATTCATATATAGGAATTTTCTTTCTAAAAAAAGAGTTAGATTATTACTTTAATCTAAAACCCTTTTGTTTTAAGCTATTCCTTTTTTGATTCTATTTTCATATAAACTCTATTTAAGAAAGTAATACCTATAAAAATAGCAAATGTAAAAAATATTATATTAAAATCTAAAGTTATTTTAATTCCATAATTTATCAATCCATTTAATAGAGTATTACTCATTATTTTGAATATAATTAAAAATATAATTAATGAAACAAAATATGATAAAACTACATTAGTTAATAATTTTAAAAAGTATATATTTTTTATGATATTATTTTCATAACCATTTGTTTTTAGAACTTCAATAA
>JAVWTD010000052.1:0-6293 GCA_036667875.1 Bacilli bacterium | reverse complement strand
ACAAATAAAAAATCAAATTTTACAAAAACTATACAAAAAAAAAGATATTTATGATAAAATTAAGATAGCGAGGTGTTTGTATGCAAGAAATAACATTAATAGGTGTAACATTTTTAGTTATAACGATATTATTAGTAATAATAGTACTAAATGCAATTCAGGCTTCAAAAAATAAAGGATATAAGAAAACCTTAGAAAATCTAGATATAGAAAAAAATAAAATAGCAAGCACACCAATTGTGCCAGAACTTGCCAAAATAGAAAACTATCTAAAAAATGAAAAAATAGAAACAATGTATAAAGAATGGAAAAAAAGACTTGATGATATAAAAGAAGATCAAGTACCAAAAATAACTGATATGCTTCTAGAAGCAGACTATTCCTTATCTCAAATGGACTATAAGGCAACCCTTAATAAAATAGCCAAACTAGAACTAGAAATATATAAAGTTAGAACAAATGCTGAATTCCTTTTAGATGAAATAAAAGGAATTACCACTAGCGAAGAAAGAAGTCGCAAAGTTGTTACAACTTACAAGATTTTATATCGTGGATTTTATGAAAAATTTAAAGAAACTGAAAGTGATTATGGCGATATAAGAGAAATAATTCAATTACAATTTGAAATTATTGCCAAAAAATTTGAAGAATATGAAAAAATATTAGAAAATAATATGTATAATGAAGTAGACAAAACATTAAATTCAATTGATGAAATGCTAAAACACATGTCTGTAGTAATTGAAGAAATGCCCCAAATTGTTCTAATGTCAACACTAGTACTTCCTAAGAAAATAAAAGAAGTACTAGATGAATTTACAAAATTGCAAAAAAAAGGATTTCCACTTGATTACTTAAATGTAGAATATAATATAAAAGAAGCTAATTTAAAAATTGAAGATATCAAAAAAAGAGCAAAAGAACTAAATATGGAAGACAGTTTACTTGAACTAAAAGTCCTTTTAGATTATTTTGAAAATACCTTTAATGACTTTGAAAAAGAAAAAATAAACAAAAAAGAATATGAAGAAATAAGTTCTAGTTTTGAAAAGAAACTTATAAATATGAATAAATTAGTAACAGATATATTTAGAAAACTCTCTTCAATCAAAAAAAACTATAATCTTGATACAAAAGATATAGAATTACTTGAAAAAATAAAAGAAGAATTAAGAAAATTAAATAGTGATTATAAAATATTAATTGATAACACTAATAATAATTCATTCCCTTTCTCAAAATTAAATAAAGAAATAGAAAACTTATCACTAAGACTTAAAGCAATCGAAGAAAGTTTAGACACAACACTAGATACAATTGGAAGCATGAAACAAGATGAAGTAAGAGCAAGAAAACAACTAGAAGAAATAAAAGACTTGTTAAGAAAATCAAGAAATTTCATGAGAGAATATGAAATTCCAGTAATTCCTAAAACTTATTTCGTAGAACTTAAAGAAGCACAATCAGCCATAAAAGAAATTATAGTAGAACTTGATAAATCTCCAATTTCAATTGAAACATTAAATGTTAGAGTTGAAACAGCAAAAGACCTAGTATTAAAATTATTTAATAAATCAAAAGAAATTGTTAAATCAGCAGCATTTGCAGAGATGACTATAGTATATGGAAATAGATATAGATCTAATTATGACGACTTAGATAAGAACCTAGCATACTCTGAAATGCTATTCTTTAAAGGTGAATATCAAAAGTCTTTAGAGTTATCAATTAACTCACTTAACAAAATAGAACCAGGAATTCAAAAAAAACTTATAGAATATTATGGAAAATAAGGACTATTTATAAAAATAGTGCCTTTTTTTGTGTTTTTATGATATAATTTGAATATATTAGGATGTGAGATTATGGAAACAAAAACAATAAAAATAAACGAAACAAACAAAGACATAATAGTGTTTCTACCTGATGAAGAAATAGAACAAAACAATTTCATTCCTGAAACAGGGGAAGACACGATGGATTTAAAAGAAGTATTAGAATTAGCACGTAAAATTGATGCCGAAACATTTATTGAAGGAATGGACGAAATCATTGATTAATAGATTTGATCGTATCGATGAATTTTTAATTCATATAGCATCAATCGCGTTATCTAGTACTAACTTAGAAATCACACCAAAGCTAGTTTATGGCGAATTAGTAACTTATGGAATAGAAGAAAATAGTAAAATAAATACTATATTTAAAGTGTGGACAGAAAACTATAAATTTAGAAATAATATCCAAGTTTTTATCGCAGACAATTATAAATATTTCTGTCAGTTTACCAATCGCCTAGAAGAAATAAACAAAGAATGTATAAAACTATATATTCCTCAAGATAAAAAGCATATTCAAAAATCAGTCATAAAAATATTTGATTTTCTAGAAAATAATAATATAAAACATATTTCTAAAGTAGCAGGAGACTTTAGATTAGACAATATAGTAATAAGAGTAGAAGAATTAAATGATGCAAACCAAATAGCAACATTCATAAACAATGATAAATATATACTTGAAGGACTAATAAGCCCAAACCCATTTGCAATGAACGATACAAATATTGCATACTCAGTTGATGGGAAAGCATCATACAATAACGAAGTAAGCAAATATATATCAGGATATATTAATAAACTAAAAAAACAAAATAGGCTTCACCTAGTTTCCTTAGACGACTTTAAAATATTTGTAAATCATATTTATAACAATATTTTTATAAAAGGAAAAGAACTAGATGGTTACTGCAAAAGTAGAAACATTAAATCAAACTATGTTAATAAACTAATGAGCCACATGGAAGTAACCGAACTAATCATCTTATCACTTGATAAGAATAAAAACCTTAATGACTTTGTAACACATTATAATAAAGTAAATAATGGAGAATACAAAAAGAATCTATATAATTTTATGGTTAAAAATGTAAATCTTTATTTTAATGAAACAGAAATAATCACAACATTAAAACAAAAAGAAAAACTACTAGAAGAAGCAATAATTGAAAACACCAAAAAATATGGAATTGACTTTACAGTAAAAGCAATACAATACTATATTAAAACAAACGACCCTAAAATGTTTACCAAAACAAATAGCATAAGATCTAGAATTATAGACAACTTACAAGGAATAGATATAGTAAAAATAATAAAACAAGGTGGAGAAACAGACATAAGAAAATATGTACTAAACAGTATAAGCATAAATTATTTAAGTTTATCACAAGAAATATTAGAAAAAGCAAGTATAGAAACATTTAAAAAATATGGAAGGTCTCAAATGAAATATGCCCTAGAATTAGCCATAAAAAAAGGAGACTATAAAGGATTCTCAAATAAATATAGAGAAAAACTAATTAAAATGATTAATTATAAAGAAATAGATAATATAATGAAGACAACCCTATTAACTGATAATTATCCAGGTTCCCTTGTATATGTTAACTATTTAAACTTATATATTCAGAGACTAGAAAAAATAATAGAAAGAGGAAATATTGATGGAAATAATTGATGTTCTTGATTCATCAGGCAATATTATAGATAAAAAACCACGCTCTTTAGTTCTAAAAGAAGGATTACTCCATAGAACAGTTCATGTATGGATAATAAACAATAATAATGAAATATTACTTCAAAAAAGAAACCCCAAAAAAGATACTTTCCCAGGCCTCTGGGCTATATCAACAGCAGGACACGTAAACACTGAAGAAGACAGTAAAAGCGCCGCAATAAGGGAACTAAAAGAAGAATTAGACATAGATACAAAAGAATTAACATATCTCTTTACTATTAGAAGAAATCAAGAACTAGGAGACTTAAAAATAAACTCATTTGATGATGTATATCTACTAAAAAAAGATATAGACATTAAAAACACTAAACTCCAAAAAAATGAACTAACAGACATAAAATTCATTAAAATAAATGAATTAAAAAAAATCTATAAAGAAAACAACAAAGACTACGTACCATCAACAGTAGAACACCAAAAACTATTTCAATTTTTAAAAGATGGATTTCAGTTCAGAACCAAAGTAATATACTCCGAAGAAGAATATCTAAAACTTAATTTAGACCATCTAAAAAGAGATATATTCAACAAAATCATCATACTAATAGTAGCCTTTATTGGAATAATAGGACTAGCAAATAAAACTTACTTATCATTATTTGCACTAATATTTATTCTAGGATTTATCTATGGCTCAAAATACTTAACTAAAATAAAAACAAAAAAACTATACAAATCTTTAGAAACAAAAGAAGAAGACCTAATATTCTTCAAAGAATACTTTATAACAGAAAAATATGAGAACAATAAAATTTACTACACATTCTTAAAAAGAATTATTGAAACAAAAGAAAACTTTTACCTTTATATAAATAGTAAACAAGCCTTCTTAGTAGTAAAAAAAGATTTATTAGAAAACGATATTAAATTCTTACAACAATTAAAGAAAAAATAATATTGTTTTTTTTCTTTCTATTTCATGCTATAATATACAGGAATTTGGAGGAAAACTATGGAAAGATTAATATTAATAAAATATGGAGAACTAACAACAAAAAAAGAAAATAGAAAAATGTTTATCAAAATGCTTGTTAAGAATATTGAAAATTTACTTAAAGGATTAGAAATAGAAATTAAATATGATAGAGTAAGAATGTATATTACATGCGATAATATAATTATAGACGAAGTAGCAAACAAATTAAGTAAAATATTTGGAATCCACAGCGTAGTAATATGTCATAAAGTTACAAACGAAGTAGATGTAATAAAAGATAAAGTATTAGAAATTCTTTTAAAAGAACAATTTAAAACATTCAAAGTTGATACAAGAAGAGCCGATAAAAATTACCCAATCCCCTCAATGGAATTTAACAATAAAATAGGTGGATTAGTTTTAAATCACTTTGACTGTAAAGTAGATGTACATAACCCAGAACTTAAAATACACATTGAAATTAGACCAGAAGGAACATTTATCTATACCAATGAAATAAAAGGAAGTGGAGGATATCCAGTAGGTATTCAAGGAAAAGGTATGCTTATGTTATCCGGTGGAATTGACTCACCAGTAGCAGGTTATCTTGCTTTAAAACGAGGCGTAAATATAGATTGTTTATATTTTGAATCCCCACCTCATACAAGTGATGAAGCAAAAAATAAAGTAATTAAACTAGCAAACATAATTAACGGATATTCAGGAAACATAAGAGTACACGTAGTACCATTTACTAAAATACAAGAAGCAATCTATCAAAACTGTCCATCAAACTATAACATTACAATAATGAGAAGAATGATGTATAGAATAGCAGAAAGATACTCAAAAATGAGAAAATGTGAAATAATAATTAATGGAGAAAGTGTAGGTCAAGTAGCAAGCCAAACAATAACCTCAATGTCAGTTATAAATAATGTAACAAATATGCCCGTAATAAGACCCGTAGCGTGCCTAGATAAACTAGAAATAATAGAAATATCAAAAAAAATAGGAACCTATGAAACAAGCATATTACCATTTGAAGATTGTTGTACAATCTTCCTACCAAAACATCCAGTAATAAACCCAAAACTAGACAAATGCCTAGAATATGAAAGCCATTTCGACTACGAAACCCTAATCGAAGAAACCATTAAAAACATAATGGTAATAAAAGATTTAGAACCAGAAAAATACGAAGACCTGTTATAAAAATTAAACCTGTACATATACTAAGTACAGGAGGCAAACATGAACAATAACAAAACATTCCCAAACCCAAAAGAAAAAATGATAACAGACATAATAACAGAAACAGGCATAAACCACAAAAAAACAACAAAAACAAAACAAATCGAAGAACAAATGATAATAACCTAATTTGTTCTTTTTCTTATTTTCACATAATTTCTACAAATTTCTTACACATTGTAATGTTATTATTAATGTGTGAGGAGGTGATAGTATTACAGTAAGAATAATTGGATCAAACTCAAGTAACGGTATTAAACTAAAAAAGATGGTAAAAAGGGCCATTGATGATACAAACAGAGAAATAATCCTAGAAGAAGTAAATGACCGAAATAATTATGGAATAAAAAACTTGCCAGGATTAGTAATAGATGGAAAAGTTATAAGTCAAGGCAAAGTACTACCCGTTAGAGAAATATATAAATTATTAATAAGTTAGTATAAATCTAAATATACTGCATATATTAAAGATAGGAACATTAACTGAGTATGTTATTGTTCCTATTAACACTTAACACTTAGCCATATCCGGCTAGGTGTTTTT
>JAVWTD010000051.1:0-6893 GCA_036667875.1 Bacilli bacterium | reverse complement strand
GATTTTTACATAAGCAAAGATGCCTCAAAATATGTATCATCAAATTTCACAGGAACTTATTCAAAAATAACAGGTTACAAAAAGTTAAGCACCGATGGTTATGTTACCAAAATGGGTTATGACAGTACCTTTCCCTTTTTACAAATGCCAACAGCTGTAGGAGGAAACGCTGGAGTTAAGTATGGTGATCAATATTGGCAAACTGGTGAACAAGGAAACAGGATAGTTCTGTTCGGTGGCTATTGGTATGAAGTTTCTTATGATGGAATCAGTAACTTCTATCTCAATTGCTCGAGTACTCGCAGTGATAGCGTTGTGGGTTCGCGTCTTCTTAAAACCGCTTTGTAGGATTTTCTTAGTTCTTTGAAAGAGGGAAGGTTTTTAATCTCTTCCCTTATTTAAATAAGTTTAGCACGAAGATTAGATTTTCAATCTATAAAGAATAATTTAAATCATAAAAGACTTTTATTTTTTATAATTGTATGATAAAATATAATTAGAATGCTAGAATAACATAGGAGGAATAACAATGGGTTTTATGAATAAATTTATTAAAGATAATGATGAAGAAGAAATGGTAGATAAAACTAATATCTCAGAAGAATACTACACAATTAAATCTGAAGAAGCAACAGCAGAGGATGGAAAAAGCAAAATGATTCTTTTAGAACCAAGAGCATACTCTGAAACACTACAAATAATAGATCATTTAAAAAATAGAAATGCTGTCGTTGTAAACTTAAAAAGAGTAACAGCTACACAAGGTAAAAGAATAGTTGATGTTCTTTATGGAGCAACTTATGCTATTGATGGATTAATCCAAAAAATAGGAACAGGAATATTCTTACTAACACCAAATAATGTTAATATCCAAGGTCAAATATCAGATGATAAAGACGCTAAAGATAGTAACCAAGATGACGTAGAATGGTAAATTAATCATTTACAATTAAAAATTTCTGTGCTACAATAATCAGTAGCGCGAGCAAGAGGTGGATTTATGGAAAAATTCAATAGAACAGCTCATGGCTATGATCCAGATGAAGTAAACGCTTTTCTTGATCAAGTTATTAACCATGTTGAAAAAATAGCTGGCGAACTTAAAGTAAGAGATGCTAAAATTAGAAAATTAGAAGAAGAATTACAAAAACAAGGAAACTTAAAAGAAAAAGTAGAGCAATACCAAAGAATGGAAGAAACTCTTAACAAAGCCTTGTATATGGCTCAAAAAACTTCTGATCAAATAAAAAATAATGCATATCGTGAAAGTGAACTATTAGTAGAAGATGCAAAAAGAAACGCTAATAGAATAGTTAACGAAGCATTATTAAAAGCAGAACGAACTGAAGATGAAGCTGCAACTTTAAAACGAAATATAAATGTTTATAAAAGACGTTTAAAAGCTGTTATTGAACAACAACTAGAAATGATTAATGATATTGAAAAAGTAGATTTTTAAAGCAAATGATGGAGACGGTACTAATAATATAATAAAGAGAGATTAGTGGATGGTGAAAACTAATTGAAAGTTATAGTACAAATCACTCTTGATGTGTCTAATAGAACGGTAACGCGTTATAGTATTAAGTGTATACAGTTATAAATTAAGGTGGTACCGCGGGAGAATCTCGTCCTTAGCAGGATGGGATTTTTTTGTATATTGAAAGGATAATTAATATGATATTTAATGTAGTCTTCTTAATATTAGGTTTTATTTTCTTAATTAAAGGTGCCGATATCTTTATTGATGGAGCATCAAATATTGCTAAAAATTTTAAATTATCAAAAATGCTAATTGGTCTTACAATTGTCTCAATTGGAACAAGCGCACCAGAATTTGCTATCAGTTGTAAAGCCATATTAGCGGGTAATGGAAGCATTGTTTTAGGTAATGTAATAGGTAGTAATATAATAAATATACTCTTAATAATAGGCATAAGTGCCATAATATGCCCCATCAAAGTAAAATCAACAACTTTAAAAAATGAATTGCCATTACTAGTGATGATTACATCACTACTAGTAATACTTCTTAAAGATAATTTATTTAATGAAAACATACAAAATGTAATAACAAGAATAGATGGAATAGCAATTATTATATTTATGATGGTTTTTGTAAAATATCTTTTATCAATTATTAAAAGTAAAGAAAAAGAACAACCAAACCATACAATCATTAAATCTGTTTTCTTAACAATACTAGGAATAATTGGAATATTAATAGGCTCTGACATAGTAGTAAATAACGCAGTTATAATAGCAGAGTCATTTAATATAAGTGATAGACTAATATCACTTACCATCATAGCCTTAGGAACAAGTGCACCAGAACTTGCAAGTGCCATAAGTGCAGCCTTAAAAAACGAACATGAAATATTAATAGGAAATATTATAGGAAGTAACATCTTTAATATAGGATTAGTATTAGGAGTCCCAGTAGCACTGTTTAAAGACATTGTACCAGTTGGGTTCAGTAACATTGATATCATAGTTCTACTAGTGTCAACACTGCTTCTATTCTTATTTGGAATGAACAAAAAAATAAGTAAAAAAGAAGGAATAATCATGCTACTATTATTTGTAGCGTACTATACATTTATAATATTAAAAGGAGTGATAATATGAGTAAATTTGAAGAATTAGACAAAAATAAAGTATCTGAAGTTGAATCAAAAATACTAAAAGAATGGACAGAAAAAGACATCTATAATAAAACACTAGAAATAAGAAAAGACGCAAAAAACTTTGTCTTCTATGATGGACCAGCAACCGCTAACGGTTACCCAGGATTACACCACATGATAGCCAAATTTTTAAAAGACAGTTTTTGTAAATTTAAAACAATGCAAGGATATAGAGTAATAAGAAAAATAGGTTGGGATACCCATGGATTACCAGTAGAATTACAAGTAGAAAAAGAACTAAAATTTACAGGAAAACAAGACATAGAAAAATATGGAATAGAACCATTCAACCAAAAATGTCGTGAAAGTGTTTGGAAAAATAAAGACTTATTTGAAGATTTAACCCTAAAAATGGGACAATTCGTAAGCCTAGATGACCCTTATATAACTTATAAAAACGACTATATAGAAACAGAATGGTGGATTCTAAAAAAATTCTTTGATGAAGGACTTTTTTATGAAGGACATAAAATATTACCATACTGTCCTAGATGTGGAACAGGACTTGCAAGCCATGAAGTAGCACAAGGATATAAAGAGATATCAGTTGACACTGTAACAGTACCATTCAAACTTAAAGGAGAAGAAAATACATACTTCCTAGTTTGGACTACAACACCATGGACATTAATCTCAAACGTTGGGTTATGTGTTAATCCAAAAGAATCATATATTAAAGTAAAAAGCCAAGACAACTACTTTATAATAGCTTCTAAACTAGCAACTAAAGTACTTGGAGAAGATTACGAAATAATAGAAAATTATATAGGTGCCAATTTAGAATATAAAGAATATGAACAACTACTACCATTTTTAGAAGTAGACCGTAAAGGGTTCTTTGTAACCTGTGATAACTACGTTACAATGGAAGACGGAACAGGTATAGTACACATTGCACCCGCTTTTGGTGAAGACGATAACAAAGTAGCTGTAAAATATAACCTTCCATTCTTAAATCCAGTCGGAGATGATGGAAAATACAAAGAAGGACCTTGGAAAGGGCTTTTAGTCTTCGATGCAGACTTAGAAGTGATAAAACTATTAAAAGAAGAAGGCAAACTATTTAAAAAACAAAAAATGATGCATAACTATCCACACTGTTGGAGATGTTCTACACCTTTAATTTATTCATCTAAACCATCATACTATTTAAAAGTTACCGCATTTAAAGAAAAAATTATAGAAAATAATAAACAAGTTAATTGGTTTCCATCATTTGTTGGAGAAAAAAGATTTGGTAACTGGTTAGAAGAACTAAAAGATTGGGCAATATCAAGAAATAGATATTGGGGAACACCACTACCATACTATATTTGTGAATGTGGACATGACCACATGGTAGGGTCAAGAAAAGAACTAGTAGAAATGGCAATTGAAAAAATAGATGAAACTATCGACTTACATAGACCCTATGTAGATAATATCCACTTAAAATGTCCAAAATGTGGAGGAACCATGACAAGAACAAAAGACGTAATAGATTGTTGGTTTGATTCAGGATCAATGCCTTTTGCTCAATATCATTATCCATTTGAAAATGAAGAACTATTTGAATCACAATTTCCAGCCGATTTTATTTGTGAAGGAATTGACCAAACAAGAGGATGGTTCTATACCTTAATGGTAATATCAACATTTGTTAAAGGATGTTCACCATTTAAAAACGTCTTGGTAAATGAACTTTTATTAGATGCTGAAGGTAAGAAAATGAGCAAATCTAAAGGAAATATTGTAGAACCATTTACAACAATGAAAGACTATGGAGCAGACATTGTTAGATGGTATGTACCTTACGCAAGTCCAATCTGGACACCTTTAAAATTTGATATAAAAGGATTTACAGAAGTTCACTCAAAATTCTTTAGTACCTTTAAAAATACTTATAGTTTCTTTGCATTATACGCAAATACTGATGAAGTAGACCCAAGAGAATTTGAAGTAGACTATAAAGATTTATCAGAAATAGATAAATGGCTTTTATCAAAATATAATAGACTAGTAAAATATGTAACAGAAGCCTATGAAACTTATGATTTAACTAAAGTAGTAAGAAGTATAACTGACTTTGTTAGTGAAGATTTATCTAACTGGTATATAAGACGTAATAGACGTAGATTCTGGGCTAGTGAGTTAGATATGGATAAAAAAGCAGTATACAGTACAACTCATAAAGTACTAGTTGGAATTGCCAAATTAATAGCCCCTGTAGCACCATTCACAGCAGAAGAAGTTTATCAAAAACTTACAGGAGAAGATTCAGTCCATACATCAAACTTCCCAGAAGTTTATGAAGAATATATAAATGAACATATAGAATCAAGAATGGACTTAGTTAGAGAACTAATAAAATTAGGAAGAAACGGACGAGAAGAAGTTAAAATAAAAGTACGTCAACCCCTAAACGAAGTTCTAATTGATGGAAAACATGAATCATTAATAAGTGATCTTGTATCACTTATTGAAGAAGAATTAAATGTTAAAAAGGTTATATTTACAAATAATATTAATACATATATGAATTTTATGGTAAAACCTAATTTTAAAGTATGTGGACCAATATTTGGTAAAAATATCAAAGGATTCCAAGATGCCTTATTAAATTTATCATCAAATGATATTACTACGCTTCAATCAAACAGAATAATAACAGTAACTGTAGATTCAGTTGATTACGAAGTAGGACATGACATGGTAGATATTAGAATTTTAGCCAAAGAAGGCTTTAATGTATCTATGGAAAACAATAACTTCATTATACTTGACACTACCTTAACAGATGAACTAATCGAAGAAGGAATTGCAAGAGAAATGATTTCAAAAATTCAAAATTTAAGAAAACTAAGAGACTTTAATATAGTTGATAGAATAACAATATTCTATAACGGAGATGAAGAAGTCTTGAAAACAATAGAAAAGCAAATGGAATTCATAAAAAATGAAACATTAGCAACATCTATAGAAATCAAAGAAAATCTAGAAGAAACATTTGACCTAAATGGACACATTACATATCTAGATGTAAAAAATAATAAAGATTAAGTTTAACTTAGTCTTTTTTGTGGTAAAATTAAAGTAGGTGATTGTATGAAAAATAAAGGATTTACACTTGTAGAGTTAATTGGAGTATTGATAGTATTATCAGTTCTTTTTATGGTATCTCTTCCTCCTATAATAAAAATGTTAAAAGGAACAGAAGCAAAAATAACTTATAGCCAAAAAAAACTAGTAGAAGATTCCGCTAGAGACATGGCATTAAAAAGTAAAGAAATGACAGAAAATAACTTTACTTACTGTCCAACCATAGCAGACATAGTAAAAAAAGGATATCTATCAAAAGAAGCTGTAAAAGATATAAACAAAAACCATTTCGTAAAAGTAAAAATAAAAGACAAAAAAATAACAACCCTTTATACAGAAACTTGTGTTGAAGAAAAACTAAAAATAGAATTTAATTTAAAAGGACAAAAAGAAATAACAATAGACTCAGGAAGCACCTATACAGATGCTGGATTCACAGCCCTTGATGAAAACAAAGTAGATATTTCATCAAAAGTAACCAAAAAAATAATAGACAGTAACTTAACTATATTTGATACTTTAAATACAAATATAGTAGGTACTTATATTATTGAATACAAACTAAACTTTAATGAACAAATTTATGTAGTAGAAAGAACCGTTAACGTCAAAACAAGTGACAATCCATTGATCATACATCCAGGAGACACCACAATTGAAGGTAATCTAAAGATATTTGATGTCTTACAAGGTGTTACTGCAACAGACAAGAATGGTAATAATCTCAAAGTTATTGCTCAGTCAAATCTTTCTTTAGGAATTGTTGGAACTTATATCGTTACTTATAAAGCAATTGATAAGTCAAATAGAATTACCACTTTAACTAGAAAAATAATTATAAAAGTTCCTTCACTTGCTAAGGTTTATGGTTTAAGATGGGATGGAAATGATGTTTACACTCGTTTAGATGATGCAGTAGGAATGGTTGCCAATGTTGGAGTCGATCAAGAAACACCAAAAAATGATTTTGATAACGCAGAAATTTATAAAGAAATGGTTGATGTAACAGACACTTATGGAAATAAGTTTGTCTCAATTCCAAAGTTCTATATTAAAAAGATCGTAACTGGTGATGTTTGGGAATGGCGTATATCTAAAGATAAGAAAGATAAAGACTACTATTTACCA
>JAVWTD010000050.1:0-7733 GCA_036667875.1 Bacilli bacterium | reverse complement strand
ATTATACCACTTATTTAAAATAAAAAAAGAAATATTATTTTTTCTTTTTCTTTTTAATGTAAAATACTACTACTCCTGCTATAAAAAGTGCAATTAATGCAAACAATGTAATCTTTGAATAACTATCTATTACATGTGCAATTGTTCCCCACGATTTACCTGCAACTGATCCTAGAAGTGTTAAAACTGTGTTCCATATTAATGAGCCAAACAAAGTTAAAACAAAAAATGGGAAAAACTTCATTTTAGACATACCTGCTGGAATAGATATTAAACTTCTTACGATAGGAATAAATCTGCAAAAAAACACTGTTTTATTTCCTCGTTCTGAAAACCAACGATATGCTTTTTTGATGTCAGAGTTTTTTAAGCATAATATTTTTCCGATTTTACCTTTTACAATTTTTTCTAATCTTTCTTCACTTAATATAGTTCCTATATAATAAAGAATTATAGCGCCAACCAAGGAACCTATCGTTGAAAATATAATTACTCCTACTAAACTAAGTTTTGTAAATGATGTTGCAAACCCTCCAAATGTTAATATAACTTCGGAAGGAATTGGTGGAAATAGGTTTTCTACTGCTATTAAAAGTAGTATCCCTAGATATCCAAATTTTTCTATGACTGTAATAATTATTTCTTGCATTTATTTACTCCTTTTACTACATAATTAAATCCATTTTTTTTGATTGCATCTATTAATTTTATATCATCAAAATGCATACAATAAACTTTGTTTTTTATATTTTTTGGTATTTCTTTTGATAATTCATTAATTGAAACATGGACTTTACTTTCATTATAACATGAATCTGTATATATTTTGTCGATATTATTATTTTCTTTTATAAATTTTTTTATTATATCAGAGTTATTAATATCTCCTGTATATAAAATATTTCCGTTATCACTATAAATTATAATTGATGTACTCTTAATATATTTCTCTCCGTGATATGTTTCTACATATCTTATTTTGTTAAAACTTATATTTTTATTGTCTAGTTCTTCTTCGTTTATAAATTTATAGCATTCTTTCTCTACTAGCATTCCGTCTAGTATATTTTTGATGTTCTTTATATACTTCATTTTGTTTGATGTAACAATATTAAGTGTTTTTCCTAATTTATAATAAATATACTGTGCTAGAACACCTATACTTCCAATATGGTCACAATGTGTGTGAGTTATAAGAAGATAAAAGTTTAAGTTTTCATTTATTATTTTATTTAATATTAAAGAGTTTGCAACGTCTGTTCCACAGTCAATTATAAAGAGATTACTACCATCTTTGAATGTTGCACTTGTATTTCCATAGTGAGGTTCAAACATTGCTCCACACCCTGTAAAATGAAGATTTATCTTATTCTTCTTATAATTATTAATAAGTTCAATATCTAACAAATCTTTTTTACGATTTAATATTTTTTTTAATTTTATTATTTCGTCTACTGTTTGTAACTTATAATTATCGTACAATAAATAATTTTCACTATAATAATTTTTACCAAAATTAATAACATCATCAATATAATAAACATCTTTTACTCCTTCTTCAGGAACACAGTTAAAATCTTTTAATAGTAATTTATAATTTTCTTTACTTACGGCAATATCTATATCGTTTGTTTCTTCTTTTATTCCTTGAAGAACTAAAGAGGCACCCGATAATATTAAGGGGTCGTATTTGTTAATATTAAATTGATTTAGGGTTTTTAGAATTTCTTTTTTATTAATCATATTATTTTACCAATTCTGTCTTTCTCTTCAAAGGCGTAGTTTGCTTTGTCATAACTTACTAGTGAGGGATCTTTTTCATAGTCTCTGTAATCACCATTTGAAAAAGTTCTCCTATATTGCCCATTTTCTAATCTTTGAATATTGTAGTTTTTAATTTGTTTTGTTTCAGATGATTTATAAATATATTCAATGATTACACTTTCGTTTTCTAATGATTTATTAAAATAATTTTTAACAACGTTTATTTTATCCATGTTATTTTCTTTATAAAATTCATTATTTAAATTGTTTGTAAGTCTTAGAGAATCTAAGCAGGCAAGCATTAGTTTATCTTCTTCAATTCTATTATTAAATTTATTTTCGTAATATAATTTTATATAATCATCAATCATTGGTTCAAGTTTTTCTAATGTAAGTTTTGCATCTTTTACTTCGTTTTCACTATTATTTAATAGTATTTTAGTAGTCATTCTACCGTCATCATCTATTAGTGAAATAAAGCGTTTAGCATCTTTTTTTGAACCACATATTTGTTGAAGTGCATCTACTAGTATTTCAATATCGTGTTTAAAAAATGATTCTTTAACTTTATCAGGTCCTACTAGTTCACACATGATTCTTGCGTATGTTTGTGCTTTATTATAGGTGTCTGAGTAAGTTTTTAAGTATTCAGTTGCCATTTGTTCATTTATTCCTTCAGTTAGGTTTAATCCAATAGTTCCATTAGCGACATATCCATTATTACTTGTAGCATGCATAAATTCATGAAATACTACTTTTTTAGTAATTATATCTTCATTCATAGAGTCAGAATAAAATATAGTTATTTTATCATCAATTAAGCGGTAAAAACCTTTAACTCGATTACTTATCCTATGTGCTTCTTGGTTATCTTTTTCATATACTATTCTTAAGTTCATTAGATTCTTTTTAAGGGTAGACATATCAAAATAATCTAAATTTTCAGTAAAGAAGTGTTCCATTCCTGTTAAAAATTCTTTGTCTTTTTCATCAATTCTCATATTATTTTCTATATATGATAAAATTGTTTTAACTGAAGCTTTATCAACATCATATACTTCCATGATGGCTGAAATGTTTTGTATAAATCCTTCGTTTAAATTTATTGTTTGTAATGGTGTAATAAGTAGATTGGCGGTTATCAATAAAACAATTGTAATTTCACCTATTTTTATTATCATATTTTTAGTGTTTTTATATTTACTATTATCGTTTCCAGAATACATAATATCTATTTCTTTATTAAAATTATCATCAAAGTATTTTTTTATTTCTCCTTCAACTTCTTTAAGTTTTCCATTTATATTATTAAAAAAATATCTGGTTTTTGAATTTTGATCATAAATTGATTTATATTCTATAGAATTATAAAATATATTTCCAAAATTAATAAAGTCTGGTTTCCCTTTTAGAGCTTTATAAACTTTGTTTACTACTTCTAATTCACTTTTTTTTATTATTTGTTTTAGGTCTGTTCCGTCTAATATTGCGGTATAAACATTATTATCATTATCTTTATAATAGACAAACTTTTTATCATTATAAATAAACTCTGCTAGTATTAAACATTTTACTTGTTCATTATATTTATTTAATCCTATAAATTCATACATGTTATCTATACTCCTTCTATTTTACATTATATCAAAAAAAAGGTATTTTTAAAATACCTTATCTTGTTTTGTCTTTTTTCTATCATTATTTTCTATTATATTTGTAAGTTTATTATGTGAAACATATTCAGGAATTTGATTGTATAAAAGAGTTTCTCCTGTATTGGATATATATTTATATTGTCCATTTTCTTGTAGTTGAAAGTCTTCTATGTTTGATTTTAATGATATTCCAGGAGAATAGAAGTAATCGACAGTTGGTGTTTTGTTTACTAATTTTTTATTGATATAATATTTATTTACTTCTGTAAAAAAGGTGTTCCCTTCTTTATAATATTCATATTCTGCTCTATTTCCTTTTCTTATTTGATCTAAATAAGAACACATTAATTTATCTTCTTCTATTGGATAATCGTATTTTGCGTAAAAGAATTTACCAAATAATTCGTCTATTTCCTCACTTAATCTTATGAATTGCATATTTTTTGTTTCATCATAGGCATTTATTCCAAGTTCTGTTTCTATTATCATCTCATCATTAATTAATCTCACTAGATTATGTGCATCATCTGCGTTAGTTAAATTTGTTAAAGCGTCATAAAGTATATCTGAGTTGTGTCCAAATTGAGCTTCTAGAACTTTTGATGGTCCTAGTATTTCACAAAGCATTCTAGCGTATACTTGTTGTTTTGAATAAGAATTTATTATACTCTCTTCTCCACTTGTTATCATATATTCTCTACAAATCATTTCATTTATACCTTCTGTTAAGGCAACACAATCATTATTGTTTAGGGCTATTCCTCCGAAAGAAAGACAATGCAAATATTCATGAAGCAATATTCCATAATTATTTTCATTTGGTTCGTTTGAAGTAAACATTACAATTTTATTTTCTCTTAAATTATATATAGCGCTAACTAAATTGTTTTGATTATATTTTGATTGTGAATCTTTTTCATAAATAATATTTACATTTTCAACATAGTCATCAACAATATTAAAATCAATATAATTAAGGTTATCTTCATATATTTCATCGAGTGACATGAAGAAGGCTTTATCTTTTATACCTATATTGTTGTTATTTTTAATTTTATTGGTTATATCTTCAACAGATTCTGATTTAACTGGTAGATCAAGTTCAAATTTTTGTTCATGAGCATTTGGTACTAAATTTAAGTTGGCTAATACAATACCTGAAATAATACCTAGTGTTATTGATGTTCCCGCTAAAATAATTCTTATTTTATTTTCTATTTTCTTTTCATCTTCATTTGAATTTTTAGTTGGATAATTTGCTAAAATTAGAACTTCTTGATTAAATCGTTTATTTAATTTATTTTTGATTTCTCCATCAATTTCTTTATATTTTCCATCAATTAGTTTGAAAAAATATCTTCTTTGGTCATATTTATCGTATATCATTTTAATGTTTTCACCATCAATAAATAGATATCCATAATCAAAGAATTCATGTTTATAATGGTTTAGTTTAAAAGAATTATAGATACTTAATAATAAATTATATTCTTCGATATTTTTAATTTCTTTTATTTTTTTTGTTTCATAATAGCCTGCATACATATAAACATTGTCAGTATAAAATAGATAATGCCTTCCATTTAAATTAAATGTGGCTACTACTTGACATGTTACTTTTTCTCCATCTTTATTTAATCCTTCAAATGTTTTTTCTTTCATTGTTCCACCCCTATTATTTTAATTATATCACAAATTTAAAATTATTTAGAATAATATTATTTTTTTAAAAAAAAGACAATTAATTGTCTTTAATAGGAATTGTTGTAATCAGATAATTAGTTTTTTTATATTCAAATATTCTGATTAGATTTTGATAACTTATTTTTATTGTTTCTGTATTTGTTAAATAAGGTATCAGTAGGTCTTCATTAATTATATCTTCATCTAGTATGATTTCAACTTGATTGTTTTTATCATTAATTACTCCGAGTGGTGTTACTGCACCAGGCTTTAAATCAAGTATTTCTTTTAATTCTTCTGGAGTACAAAATGACAATTTATTTATTACTAGATTTTCTTTTAATTTTTTTAGGTCTACTTTTTTATTTTCTAATAATACTATCATATAATAATTATTAAATCGGTCTTTTACAAATAAATTCTTTGTACCTAATCCAATTAGGCGTGTTTCTAAATTTAATAAATCATCGATTGTAAATACTTCTTTATGGTGTTGTAATTCTATAGGAATGTTTAATTTTTCTAATAAATCATTCACTAATCATTATCTCTATTCATCATAAGAACTATTCTTAATAAACTTAGTAATGATGATATAACAGAGGCAACGTATGTGTATGCTGCTGCAGTAAGCATCTTAGAGACATCTTCATCTTCACTTTTGTCAGTTACACCGAATTTTTTTAATTGTTCTTTAGCACGAGATGATGCATTAAATTCAACTGGTAATGTAACAAGTTGAAATAATAATGTTGCAAGAATTACAAGAATACTCACTTTAAAATATCCAGTTGCTCCCGCAAAAAGAGAAATTAATAAACCTAAGTATCCAAGATAAGAAATAAAGTTTACAAAAGGAACTAAAAAACTTCTTATCTTCATGAAAGTATATCCTTCTTTATCTTGAATTGCATGACCACATTCATGAGCAGCAACACTTATAGCGGCTATGGTATTTCCATGAAATATTTCAGTCGATAGTTTAACTACTTTTCTATTTGGATCATAATGGTCGGTTAAATTCCCTTGTGTTTCAACAACATAAATATTTGATAAGCCATTTTTTTCAAGTATTAAATGGGCAACATCTGATCCTGTCATGTTTTTTTTGTTTTTTTGTTTTTTATATTTATTATAGGCACTTGTAATTGTACCTTGTGCTCCTATAACAATAATAAAACCTACTACTGCTAATAAAAGTGTAAATGGAGTTTCATATCCATATATCATAAAATCACTTCTTTCTAATTATTCATTTTTAATTTTATTTTACTTAATTGGTGAACTTTTTTAAATGATCTAATATAAAGTATTACTACAAATACTATGTAGAAGAACAAAATTCTAGAATCTCCTGCGAATAGACAAAAGTTAAAAATCGTATGCAAAATAATTGGCACTAATAAACTCTTAAGCAAGTTTATTTTTTCTAATTTTTTATTTCCATTTATTCTTGATTGTCTTGCTAGTCCATAATAGTATCCCATGTAAATTGCAAAAAATACATGACCTGGAACAGAACATAAAGCTCTTATGATTGCTACCCACAATCCTCCATCGACAACATAAATAAAGTTTTCGACAGTGGCAAATCCAAGACCTATGAATACCATATAAACTATAGAATCATACATATAATCAAAAGATTTGTTATTCCAAGCAAGTTTTTTAAATACAATCCATTTAAATCCTTCTTCTATAAGTGCAATACCAAATAATATTGAAAGAAACATTTCAAAATATGGCAATTCACTTATGTTTTTATCAAAAAAAGGAATAGTTGTTTTTAAAATATTTGTAACAAAAATTACTGCATACACTATAATAATACCGCCTAAAAATAAACTTATTAAAAGTTTGCCAGGCTCTTTTTCCACTTGGTCATTTTTATAAATAATAGCTCCTAAAATAACTGAAGGAATTATTGATAAAATTGTAAGTGTTGTAATTAAATTCATTTATCATCACCCATAATAATTATAACAAATTAATCTTAATAAGTAAATTAATGATTTAACAATATAAAAAAACAGATAATATTATCTGTTCATAAATTTAGGACATCCTGTATCGTTGTTAACCATTTGACATTCTTCTGAGCAAGAATATTGTGGTGTATATGTGTGATTGTAAATATGTCTTTTTATAACATGTGTATGCATTGGTATAATATGACTTTGCCCTTTATGGCATATTTCTATGTAATAATTTTTAAAATTTTATTTTTTTCTAATTTATTTGTTAATCCATTTACAAATATTTCATAATCAGTAAATCCAATTGTAGAATATTTTATATTATTGTCTATACAATATTTGATAGAATTATTATATTCAAAATATATTTTTTTAATTAAATCAAATAAATAAGATAATTGTTTTATATAATTATCACTTTCTTTATCTAATAAATTTAGTACATATATAGATGATTCTAATTCAGCATTAATTTCTGAAGGCTTAATTATAGAATGATTAATTCGACTATTAAATTCGTGATCATATATGTTATATAAATCCTTTTTTGAATCTATCATTTCATGTTGTAATATATGTTTTATTTCATGTAATATAATTCTATATATATTTACATTGATAAAGTCATTACTTTTAGATATATATAGTAGTTTAG
>JAVWTD010000049.1:0-8065 GCA_036667875.1 Bacilli bacterium | reverse complement strand
CCCCAGTATTTTTAATAATAGATACTTGGCATTCTTGTTCAATTATTTTAGCAATTTCTGTCGTAGAAGAAGAGAACGCTCCCATCTTTGACTCATCAAGAATCTTTGTTATTGTTGGTATTGCAATTAATGCAATGATTCCAAGAATCAGAATTACTGCTAAAAGTTCTATAAGCGTAAACGCATTTTTTTTCATTATGTAGTTCCTACTTTCTAAAACAAGTATAACAAATTTAATAATTAAAGTATATAGCAAACAAAAAAGAACATTAAATATGTTCTTTATTAAAATATTTTAATATAATATCAGTTTGAATTTCTAATGGGTCTATATAATTACTTTCTAATTTTAATTCTTTTTTAAGGATTGAAAGTTCTGTACATCCTAGTATTATTGCTTCTTCACTAGCACCTTCTATTATTTTATTCCATTTATTTATATCAACTTTTTTGCCACATTTTATATCGTCATAAATTGTTGACATTACTAATTCTTGGTTATCTTTAGTTGGTATTCTATAATCTAAACCAAATTTTAGGCAAGCATTTTGGTATAGAGATGAAGAGACAGTACCAGTTGTTGCTAGAATATAAACTGATTTTACTCCTTTGTTTTTTAGGTAGTTGATTGTATCTTCTACCATATTATTAACGGGTATTTTAGATTTTCTTTGAAGTGATTCATGAAAATAGCATGATGTATTGCAAGGTATTGCAATCATCTTGCAGCCTAGTTTATTTAGTAGTTTAACATCTTCTTTTAAGGCTTTTAATGGGTTTTCTTTGGTATTGTCAAGAATATAGGAAGTTCTATCAGGTATTGTAGCATGATTTAGAATAATCATATTTATATGGTCTTGGTCTTTATTTACCTTTGTATTATCTAAAATCATATCATAAAAATATGCTGACGCTTTACTTCCTACTCCTCCTATTATTCCTAATTTATCCTTCATAAACATTATCTATAAAATATACTTTATACCATAATAAGAACATGTATATAATATATATTTTTCTTCCATTTTCACATTTTTTGTTTTTATGATCTTCTAGTAGTTTATTAAGATAATCTACTTTAAAGAATATGTTAGCGTAGTCTTTATTGAATTCTTCTTTTACTTTATTATAATATTTATCTTCTCTAATCCAATAATGAAATGGAACAGGAAATCCCCATTTTGGTCTTTTTGCCCATTCTGTTGGTAGAATGTCATTTGCACATTCTCTTAAGATGAATTTTGAAATATTATCTTTTATTTCATATTCTACTGGTATTGTTTGGGCTAGGTTCATTACTTCTTTATCTAAGAAAGGTACTCTTAATTCTATTGATGACGCCATTGTCATTTTATCTGCTTTTAGTAATAAATCATCAGGTAACCATAAGTTGAAGTCACAATATTTCATTTTGGTTACTTCGTCTTTATCTTTTACTTCATCATAGATTGGTTTGATTATTTCTTTCCAAGTTGGACCTTTTAAGTATTCTTTGTTTAAGACTTTTTCTTTTTCACACTCGTTAAAAATAAATGCTGGTCCTACATAATATTCTTCGGGTGAAAGTCCGTTTCTCATTAAGAATTTTCTTCCGTGAAACCATGGACGGTCGACTGCTATTTTTCCTAAAGAGTGTCTAATGAATTTTGGAATTTTACGATATTTTAAGTCTCTGTCTGTTACTATATATGTATCATTACCTCCAAAAACTTCATCAGCACCTTCTCCAGAAAGAGTTACAGTAACGTGATTACTTGCAAGGTTTGCTAGACTATAAAGAGCAATTGATGACGCATTAGCGTGTGGTTCATCAGAGTGATACATTGCTTTTTCAAGAGAATCAAAGAATTCATCTCCTGAGATTACATGATTAATGTTTTCTATTTTTAATAAATCTGATAGACCTTTGGCTTGATCAATTTCATTAAAGTGTTCTCTTTCAAATCCTACAGAAAAAGTATTATGTGGCATTAATTCTTTTACAATGTAACTAGAGTCTACTCCTCCTGATAAAAATGAACCTAATTTAACATCTGCTACTTTATGTAGGTTTACTGATTCAGTTAAACTTTTTTTGATTTCTTTTTTTAATTCTTCCATTGATTTATCTGAATTTTCAAAGTTTATTTGATAATATTTTTTTACTTCTATTTTATTATTTTTAATTTTTATATTATGTCCTGGTTTTAATTTAAATACTCCTTTAAAGAATGTTTCATTAATGGCAGGAAACTGAAATGTTAAATATGGTCTAAGGGCTTCTTCATTGATTTCTTTTTTGAAATTTGGGTGTACTAGAAAACTTTTTATTTCAGATCCAAGCATTATGGTGTCATTCATTTTAGCGTAGTAAAATGGTTTTATTCCAAAAATATCTCTTGAACCAAAAAGTTCTTTTTTGTTAATGTCCCATATTACAAATGCCCACATTCCTCTTAATTTATCAACTATTTTTTCTCCATATTCTTCATATCCTAGAATAATTGATTCTGTGTCGGTGTTGGTTCTAAATTTATAGCCTTTTTTTATTAAATCTTCTCTTATTTCTAAGTGATTATATATTTCTCCGTTAAAGAATATTAATTTATCTTTTTTTTCGTTATAAATTGGTTGTGTTCCACCTTCTACGTCAATTATACTTAGTCTTCTAAAACCTAGTGCTACGGAATCATCACAGTAATAGCCTTCGCTGTTTGGTCCTCGATGGATTATTTTATCTGCCATATTTTTAACTATGGTTTGTTTTTCTTTTTTTGTTTGTTTATTTATAAATCCTACAAATCCACACATGTTATCATTCTCCTTCTATTTTATATTTTAATATATTTTTCTTCTTTAGTCAATTAAAAAGGACTTATGTCCTTTATGTTGTTTTTTTAAATTTCAATAATTTTATGAATCTATTTAGTAAACCTAATTTATAAGTTACCAGAGTATATATTGTTCCTCCGATGGTTGCATATATAATTACTACCATAATACTTGAAAATCTTGTTACTGTATTTATATCAAAGAAATTTGTAGTTATTAATAACCCTGCTATCATTAATAAAGATGATACTATTATTTTTGAAACATTTTTGGCAATTGGTTTAAAGTTAAGTTTGAAACTAAATTTTAAATAGCATAAAATAAATATTATTGATACTATTTGAATTGCTAATGTTAAAATAGTTGGGGCTTGGTATGCTTTTATTCCAATTAATGGTAAATATTTCATGGCAGGTACATTTAATAATGCTTTAAATATAAAGGCAGTTATTAGGGTTGCTAAAGTTATTTTACTTTTATTAAGGGATTGTAGTACATTTATTAAAAGCCAGTGCAATGAGTACGTTAAGGCTTGAAATGCATATAGTTTGAAGACACTAATACTTAATAGGTTGTGACCATAAAAGATAGTCCAAATGGGACTTGCAAGAAAGGATAAACCTATAGTAAGAGGTAATACTATTAATAAGAGCATTTCTATTGCTTGATTAACTTTATTATTTACAGCTTCAATGTCATTTTTAACAAAGTTTGCTGTGATATGAGGTATTAAACTCATTACAAATCCTAGTGCTACTGAAATTACAATCATATCTAACTTAGTAGCCCATGTTGCAATACTTGATAAGACAATTTCTGCATTTTTCCCTGACATTCCTAAAGAGGATAATGTTTTTATAACGGTAGAAGAATCTACTATTACATAGGCTGAGTTAATAAGATCTATTAGAATGAAAGGAATAGCATAATAAAATATTCTTTTTAAGAGGTCTGTTGTTGTAATGCTTTTTTCAGTATCTGTTATAGTATCATTTTTGTTTAGTTCTTTTTTGTTTCTTTTTATATTAAATACTAAATATCCATAACCAAATACAGCACCAACTGTTGCTGCAAAAACGGCTACACTAACGGCTGTTTTTATAGGTAAATGAAATACTTTTAAAATTAAATAGGTTCCTGTAAGAAGGACAATTACTCTAACTAATTGTTCAATTATGTTTGAAATACTTGATGCTGTTTGCATCTTATGTCCTTGAAGGTAACCTTTTGTAACACTAAAGAGTGGAACAATTAATAAGGCTGAAGATATTACTCTAATAACAATTGTGATATCTTCTAAAGAATTGCCTCCTTCTGCTCCTCCTTTTAGAACCACTGCTATTTGTGGTGCAAAAATAAGAAGTAAGAAGAAGCAAATAAGACCAAAAGTTATTATTATAGTTGATCCTAATTTAAATATTCTTTCTTTAGTATTATATTGACCTAATGCATTATATTCACTTACTAATTTTGACATTGCTACTGGTATTCCTGAAGTTGATAAACTTAAGAATATGGCATAGATTGAATAAGCGTAACTATATAATGCTCCTCCTGTTGTTCCTATCATTGCATAGAATGGAATGACATATACTAATCCAATAATTTTACAGATGATAATTCCTGCGGTTGCAATAATTGCTCCGTTTAGAAAATTACTTTTTTTCATTGTAAGTTTTAAATCCTTTTAGTATTTTTTGGTCCCATCTGTATTGGTAATAAAGTCTTGTTAAATTCATATCATAAGGTGCTAAGGTAAATCTAAAGAAATTTTTAATTTTGTGGTTTGGAACATGTTTTTTTAGATTATGTTTAGATACTACGCTTACGGTAAATTCTTTGTTGGCAATTGTAAATTGTTTCTTTTTATTGTAGATATAGTCATCTACTAAGTATTTCATTAAATTTACTCCACTTGCAAGGGTATACATGTTGCTTCTTCCTTGTCGTATGTTGATTTCAAAGACTACATATCTATTTCTTTTGCGGTCGTATACTACGTCAAAATGTCCAATTCCTGTGTATTTGATTTTTTCTACAAATGCTTTTAATTCTTTACATAGTTCTTCATCAAAGGCGTTTGTAATGGCATTATAATTTCCTATTAATTCAGGGGTTCTGTCGTGCATTAGAATTTTTCCGCCTGTCATTACTTCTACTTGATGGTTTTTATTTGAATAGAAAGTGTAAACATACATATCGTCATCGGTTGAATCTATATATTCTTGAATAATAAATTTATCGTCATATCCTGATTTTCCTACGAGTTTAATACAGTTTTCATATTCTTCTTTATTATTAATTAGATATCCTTTTTGACGACCTATAAAATTGTTTCTTGTATATTTATCAGTATTTCCTGGTTTCATAAATATAGGATATTCTAAAGTCATTTTAAAGTCTTTTAATTTATCTTTATTAAAATCAAATGTTATGGTTTTTGGGTGAACTAAGTTAAGTTTGTCACATAATTTATAGAATGTATCTTTATTAAATAGTTCATCAAATAGTTCTTCTTCTATAGTTGGTACGATGAAATTTTTGCTTAATTTTAAAATATCTTTTTTATTATGTATCACTAATTTTACATAATAGTCTGTATTTGCAAGAATTATTTTCTTTTTATCAGGATATTTTTGGTCAAGGTTTTTTAGCATATTTAAAAATACTTTTTGGTCAAGTATATTTTCATCATAATATCCTTCGATTAATTTTGAAAATCTTGTAGGATATAGGGGAAATTTTCCTAAAACTATTGTTTTAATTTTATATTCTTCATAGAAGGCACGAGCTACGGCGTAACTGTTCATGTCTCCTCCTAGAATAATTCCAACGAATGATTCTTTCATATTACTTATTTTCCTTTCTTAGTTGTTTTTTTACTATTTTTCTTCTAATAGGTACTATTATATTAAATACAAAATACATAAATTTATTAATTATTAAATCAAATTCTCCAATAAATTCTGTGTATTCTCCTCCAAACCTTTTTTTAAAGTTATGAAGTCCATAAATAGCACTGGTTTTTTCTGGGTTTGCTTCTCCAGAGCATCCAAATAAATCTATTGTTTTGTATCCTTCTTTTTTTGATTCTTTTATTATTTCGTTATATAAGAAATAATTGGCGTTTAAGTTTCTTAAAAGTGTTGCATTTCCTCCATGGACAATCCAAACTTTATCATCATATTTAGCTGTTATTATACTTGATAATATTATTTCTTCTTTATTTATTGTTTCTATTTCATTTAGGTCTTTGTTTATTTTTTCTATTTCTATTTCTATTTCTTTAATTCTATTTTCTAGTTTTTTTGGATTGGCGTTTTTGTTTGTTTTTTGTTCTTCAATTTTTTTTCTTTTTTCTTCGATATTTTTTTGGTATGTTTCTTTTAGATTTTTAATATTTAGCTTTATGGCATAAATATCTCCCATCTTTTCTTCGTTTAGTAAGGTATAGAAGTTTTTATAGTAACCTATTCCATTACATCCTAGGTTTTCTCTTTTGGCTGTTTCTTCCATTGTTTGGTAGAAGTCTTCTATTTTTACTTGTTCATTTTTTAATACTTCAAAATTATATTGGTTACCTCTATTTAAGATATTTCTTGTTGTTGATTGCATGTTTGCGTTTATTTCTTCATTTGTTTTTGTTAGGTCAAGTCGAAAGGTAAATCTTGGTTGTTCGTTTGTAAATTCTATATTATATCCTTTGTGTTTATACCCTAAATTTATTAAGTTTTTTATTATTTTATAGTTGTTTTCTTTTCCAATAATATTTCCGTTTGGATCTAAGTCGTGTCTTTTAATATCTGGGTCAATCTTTATGTAAATGGCTTTTTTTGTTTTTCCATATTCTTTTAGTTTTTCTGTAAATATTTTTAATAATTTTTCGTTTTTAAAGTCTAGTGAATACCCTCTTGGACAGTAAAAATAAGAGTATCCTAAGGGAAGTTCTTTTTCTAATAATAATGCAACTGCTACAATTGTTTGTTTGTCTTTTAGTCCTACATAGTGTGGTTTATAGTTTTTATATTTTGTTATATCCCCCCAATGATAAGATCTCATAAAATGTGTGTTTTTAGTTTTTAATACAAATTCTTCAAAATCTGATTTTTTAATGTTTGTAACAAATTCCATTGTTCCATCTCCAATTCTTTATCAATTATATCATAGATGACATAAAAAAAGATAGGCAACTATCTTTTATTTCGGTTCATTATTTTTTGAAATTTGGTTTCTGTTTTAACGGTTTCTTTAAGTTCTTCTAGCATTTCAAATATATCTTCTGTTATTATATTTTGAGTTTCTATTTGTTTTAATATAAATATTTCAATTTTAGTGAGTGTATCTCCATTTAAGATTCTACTGTTTAAATCTGTTTTTGATTTTTTAATTTTATTAGCATAATTATAAGCTGAGGTAAGGTTAGAATAACAAAATTCTTCATTGCTTTCAGTTATAAAGTTACTCCAATTTTCTTCATTTATTTTGTTTTTTTCTAATGGACTGGTATTTTTTTCATAAGCAAAGACAATATTTTTAGTTAAAATGCTTGATATTTGAGAGAAGTCTTTAAATCTTAAATATTTATTTAATTCTGTTAATCTTTTTAAGGAATATATATTAGCGTCATATTCAAGGATTCTTTTGTTTGGTTCGGCATAAAAGGGTCTATATACTGATGTATAAAGCATGGCTTTTATTTTTTCTGGTTGTTCTTTTTTATAATTTTTGTTAAGTATATCAATTTGTTCAACATGTCTTAATTCATGTAGTACTCCGAATAATACAAATAAATTATAAACATTATCATTGTGTTCTTCTCTAACTTGTTTTAGTTGTGCGCAGTTCTTGTTACTTGTAATATATAGGCTTTTATTCTCTACATCATAAGAGAGTTTAGAATTTATATATATTTTTTCAACATATGGTTCTAATTCTTTTATTTTAAGATATGATTTGGTAAATGCTACTAAATCTTGATCGTTTAATAATTCTTTATTAACTATTTTTCTAAAAACTTTTAAAATATCAATGTCTTTAAATAATTCTTTCATGAGTATCCTCCTTAATTAATTGGGCTTATTATAATAAACATTTGTTTTTTTGTCAAATTTAACTTTATTAGGATAGTGTAAAATGTTTTCTTGTGGGCATAAGAAAACAACCCTATATAGAGTTGTTTTGATAGTTTTAGTTTATACTTTGTAAGGGGTGGAGGAAATCCTCCTACAAAGCGGTTTTAAGAAGACGCGAGCTG
>JAVWTD010000048.1:2826-8198 GCA_036667875.1 Bacilli bacterium | reverse complement strand
ATTTACACATAACTTTAAATTTCACTTAATTACTAAAACAGCTTTCTTAACTCATTAACAATAGTAAATAAAGTGATAAATCATTAATTATTAAAAAAAACCAACTATTTCTAGTTAGCATTTATTTCTCTCGAAACTATAAAGTTCGACTAATTTACCTATGGTGCAAGTGATGGGACTCGAACCCACACAGTATGAACCACAAGCACCTCAAGCTTGCGTGTATACCAATTTCACCACACTTGCATGAATTAATTATATCATATATAATATTGTTTTAGGAGATGATTTTATGAAAAATGCTTTAATTTTAGAAGGTGGAGGAATGAGAGGTGCATTTACTTCGGGAGTATTAGATTATTTTAATGAACACAACATTATTTTTGATTCTGTAATAGGTGTCTCAGCGGGAGCTTTGAATGCTACTAGATATCTTGCTAATCAACCTAAATTAAGTATAAATATTATGTTGGAAAATTTAAAAAATAAAGAATACTGTAGTTTTGAAAGTCTTCTTAAAACTGGCAATATTTTTGGAGTTGATCTTCTTTACGATAAGATTCCAAAAGTTTTATATCCCTTAGATAATGAATATTTTAAGAATAGTGGTGTAATATTTAGGGTTTGTATGACTAATTGTAAAACAGGTAAAGCAGAATATCCAATTATTAATGATATGTTTTTAGATATTGATTATATTAAGGCGAGTAGTTCTCTTCCCCTTGTTTCAAAGATGGTTAATATTAACAATAATTATTATTTAGATGGTGGTATAAGTGACTCTATACCTGTTAAAGAATCAATTAGATTAGGTTATAATAAGAATGTTGTTATACTTACACAACCCTTAGACTATGTTAAAAAGCCTACTAAAACTCTTAGTTTAATTAAATCAAGATACAAACAGTTTCCTGGTTTAATAAAAGATGTTGAAGTAAGGCATGAGATGTATAATGATACTCTTAAATTTATAAATAATAATAAAAGTATATTTGTAATAAGACCTGATAGTAGTTTAAATATAGGAAGAATAGAAAAGAATCAACAAAAATTAATGGATGCATATAATAAAGGATACCTAAAAGCAAAAAGCATGCATAAAGATTTATTAGAGTATTTAAAAAGGAAGTAAACTTCCTTTTTAATTGACTATTTTCTTATTAGGCCTATTTTTTCTTTCATTTCTTTATATTTTTTTTCTGCTATTGCTTTTGATTTTCTAGCGCCTTCATCTAATATTTTATCTAGTTCTTCACCGTTTATTAATTGGTTATATTTTTCTCTTACTTTTGATATTTCATTTGTTACAATTTCTGCTACAAATGTTTTAAATTCTCCGTAGTTTTTTCCTTCAAATTTTGTTTCTATTTCTTTGTTTGTGTAATTAGTAAGTGAAACTACTATATCCATTAAATTACTTATTCCTGGTTTTTCTTGTGTATCGTAATATACTTTACATTCATTATCTGTTGTTGCTCCCATTATTTTTTTCTTTATTTGTTCATCTGTATCAAACATTGTTATTACTCCGTTTGGGTTTGTTTCAGATTTGCTCATTTTTTTTGTTGGGTTTTTTAAATCTTTGATTTTAACGGCTGATTCTTTTACAATTGGTTCTGGTACTGTGAAGGTATGGCCATATTGATTATTAAAGCGTATAGCAATGTCTCTTGCTAATTCTACATGTTGTTTTTGATCTATTCCTACAGGTACATAGTCTGAATCACAAAATAGAATATCAGCTGCCATTAAGACTGGATAAGTTAATAGCCCAACAGTAAAGTTGTCATTTTCTTTACTTTTTTCTTTAAATTGTATCATTCTTGAAGCTTCACCATAATATGTATGGCATTCAAGAAGCCATGAAATTGAAGGAATAAATTCGTTTTCTGATTGAACATAAATAGTGTTCTTTTTTGGATCTACTCCACAAGCTATATAAATTGCTGCGAATTTTCTTATTCTTTCTTTAAGTAACAATGGATCTTGTTTAACTGTTATCGCGTGTAAATCTGCTATAAATATGTAAGAATCATATTCTTCTTGTAATTCTACTATTTTTTTTATAGCACCAATATAATTTCCTAGTGTAAATTCTCCTGATGGTTTAATTCCTGTTAATATTCTTTTCATAATTTCTTCCTCCTATAAAAAAACTTGCCCTAATAATAGGACAAGATAATTCTTGAAATGCCACCTACTTATACAATCATATAAGTTTAAGATAACGGTTAAACTCCGTATTTCCATACTACTATTTTCTGGAAATCTTTCTATGGTCCATTCAATATAAATGAAATTATAGTTTTTCACCTTACAACTATTCTCTTTAAATTTCTAAATATATCTACTTACTCCATATCACAAATTTATTGCTTATAAATAAATAATACAAGAATATTTAATACATGTCAAGTTTGTTACTTTATTGTTTAATTATATTATTCTTTTACAGCCTTTGCCATCTTTTTCCATAGTTTTGTTGATGAATAATTTAATATTCCAGCTTTGTATATTTTAAGACCATATTTGATTAAAAGCCAATTTGTTAATATCATTATTACAATTGATATAATAACTTCTATTATTCCAATTTGTCCTATAATTAATAAGGATGGGGACAATATAGCGGATATAAGTGGTACGAATGATAAGATTGTAATAAATAATGAACCTTTAAACATTCCTGCCATTATTGCTAAATAATATCCTACTAAAAGAATAATCATAAGAGGTGTTTGTAATTGTTGGAAATCTTCAGAATTTGTTGTCATACTTGCAAGTATTCCCGCTAGTAAAGAATATGCTAAGAATGTTAATAACATAAGAATTAACACTAGGGGTAGTATATAAATTAGTTTGCTAGCAAACTCTGTTGTTAGTGTTTTACTTATTATATCTTTTACAGATTCAAACATACCTGAATTAATCCCTTTACCTCCAAGAAGCACTTTAACAAAAAGTCCTAATCCACTAAAAACAAATAGTAATAGTGTTTGGATTAAAATAAATAGATTACCTGCTATGATTTTACTAAAGAAGTGTGTTTTTGGACTGACATTAGAAATGATTATTTCCATTCCTCTTGTTGTTTTTTCATCATTTACTTCTCCACCTATCATTTGAACTAAGAATAATATTAGCATAAAGAATGGTAATATTATGATAGGAAATACTGTCGACATGATGGATTCCATTGCTTCATCTTTTGATTTTTTTGAATCATCTAATATTACTCTATTTATATTAACTTTTTCATATATGTTGTTAATTGATTCAAGTGAAATATTTGATTTTTCTATTGCTAACATTACTTTGGTATTATATATAGCGTTATCTAATACTTGAGTATCAAATACATCTATATATTCTTGACTAATTAATGTTACTTTTAGAACTTTTTCTAAGTCGGGTTCAAATATTAAAGCCATTGTTTTTTTATTTTTATTTATATTCTTTTTAATGGTTTTTATGTCTTCATTTGATTTTTCAAATATATATTTTGACTTGTCTCCTTTTTTAAGATTCTCTGACATTTTTATTTGATTTGTAAATATATCATAAGAAGTATTTGTTTTGTCAACTATAACAATTTTTTGTTTTTCGTCAAAGTCTCCTCCAAATAATTTAATTACTGATTCAATATTAGTTAAACCCACTAATGCAAAACATAATAGAATATTTGCAATTAAAAACCATTTTGTTTTAATTTTTCTTTTTAGACTCATGTCTATTAAATAATTTAATTTACTTTTCATAACTTTCACCTACTTTTTCAATGAATATTTCATTTAGTGATGGTTCTTCAACAGAATATTTTGTAATACTATTTGATTTAGATACTACTTTAAATACTAAATCATTAATTTCTGATGATTCTATTTTTACTTCTATTTCATCTGGTCTTTTATTTACTTCTAAAACACCTTTTATTTGCTTTATTTTTTCTATATCAACATCTCCTTTAATGAAGATGTTTTTCTTGCGGTATTGTTCTTTGATTTTCTTTAATTCTCCTTCAAGTACAGCATGACCTCTTGTAATTACTACTAATTTCTTACAGAATAATTCTACATGTTCCATTCTGTGAGATGAGAATATAATCATACTTCCTTGTTTTGACATATCAACTATTTCTTGTTTGAATAGTTCAACATTAAAAGGGTCAAGTCCTGAAAAAGGTTCATCAAGAATTAAAAGTTTAGGTTTATTTAAAATAGCAGTTATAAATTGTATTTTTTGTTGATTTCCTTTTGATAATTCTTTAATTTTTTTATTTTTAAATTTTTCTAAATCAAATTTTTCTTCATTTTTATAAAACTTTAGTAATAGTTCATCTAGTCTTTTGATGATTTCTTCTTTCTCCATGCTTTTTAAGGCACCGTAGAATAATGTTTGTTCTAAGATTGTCATCTTGGTAAGTAGACTTCTTTCTTCTGTTAAAAAGCCTATTTGGTCTGTTACTGAATAATCTATTTTCTTCCCATCTAGGGTAATCGTTCCACTTGATGGGTCTAAAAGACCCATAATCATTCTAAATGTTGTTGTTTTACCTGCTCCATTTACTCCAAGTAGACCAAATATTTCTCCTGGTTTTACTTCAAATGATAAGTTATCTACTGCAAGGAATTTATCATAATATTTTGTTACATTTTCTAATTTTAGCATATTTATTTTAAAGCCAGTATGTTATGACTTTCTCCTTTTTTATATATTTTTTATAACTTTCTAATAATATGTATTCCATATCATAAAAATAATCGATACCTATTTTTGGATCATTGTAATCGTTGATATGAAGTTTTAAAAATTGTTTAAATTCTTCGTTCTTAAAATACTCTCCAATAACGGTATCGATTGTTGTTATTTTTTTATAATTTGTATCGTTAATAATTGTTTCTAGATAAAAATCTTTAATTCGTGTGGTTATAAAACTACTACTTTTATAATTTACTACTAAATCATAATTACGAGCATACTTTATAACTCTATCGTACATTTTATCCTCCAAAGAATATCCTTACAATGTCATTGTAAGTTATAACCACCATAAGTCCAAGTAGAAGAAATAATCCTATTGAGTGTATTATATTTTCTATTTTTGGATTTACTGGGCTTCCTTTAACTTTCTCTATAATTAAAAATAATAATCTTCCTCCATCAAATGCTGGAATTGGAAGCAAATTCATGAATCCTACATTTAATGAGATATACGCAAGTAGATAAACTAAACTTGCAAAACCTGCTTTAGCAGTTTCTCCTACTACTTCATATATTCCTACTGGTCCTGATAAACTATTAAATGAAATTTGTCCTGTACATAAGTATGTTATTACATAAACCATTTGTTTTAATAGTGACCAAGTTTTTTC
>JAVWTD010000048.1:0-2726 GCA_036667875.1 Bacilli bacterium | reverse complement strand
GGCATGTTTTTTTCTAAGGATGTTACATATCCATTCATGCTTGGTGTTCCTGTTACTACTGCAAGTAAGAAAAATAATACTATTGCAAGTACAAAGTTTAATATTATACCTGCTGCTATTGTAATAAAGCGTTGTCCCCATGTTTTATTATATAGTCTTTTAGTACTAGGTACTTTGTCGTCATCGTCGACTTGTTCTCCTGCCATACTAACGTAGCCCCCAATTGGAAATAATCGAATGGAATAAACTGTTTCATCATTTTTTCTTTTCCATTGTTTTATTACGGGACCCATTCCTATCGAAAATTCATAAACATAAACTCCTGATTTTTTTGCAAAATAGAAGTGTCCAAATTCATGAATACAAACTGTAATCCCAAGGATTAGTATAAAATATATAAGTGTCATTTCTCGCCTCTTTCTAGATAATTGACCAAATGAACATAAATCCTAGTAGAACAAATATAATGCTATCCATTCTATCTAATACTCCTCCATGTCCAGGTATAAGATTTGAAAAGTCTTTCTTTCCAAAATATCTTTTTATTGAAGAAAAAACTAAATCTCCAAATTGTGCTATAACTGATAAGAATAAACCTACTAAAACTATTTTAAAAATATTCATAGTTGGATCTATTACTGTTATATAGAATACTGAACTTACAAATACTGCTGAAATTGTTCCTCCGAGGGAACCTTCCCATGTCTTTTTAGGGGAAATACTTTCAATCATTTTATGTTTTCCTATAAGGTTTCCTGTAAAATATGCAAATGTATCTGTTAATATTGTTATTAATAATAAGTATACTATCAAGGCTAGTCTTACATTTCTAAATGCTACTAATAATATCATTGATAATGATAAGAAGAATATTCCTCCTATAAGGAAAAAAGCATCATTAATATTATATTTATCTTTATCGTGATAAAGAATAGTTGGGGTTAGAAAAGTTAAAAATAGTGCACTTATAACTCTATAATCTACTTCAAGTCTTATGGTTGGTTCTGTAATGTTAGTTCCTACCATTAGAATCATAAATAAGTATGATATTAATTTTACAAATGTTGGCAATTTCTTTTTAGATTCTTTCATGTCTAAAAATTCTTTAAAGGCAAGTAATGAAGCAACGAAAACAGCTGCATTAAATACAATTCCTCCATAATATAGTATAGGTAATAGTATTACGCACATAATTATTGCACTAATTACTCTTTTTTTCATAATTAATTCCTCCAAATCTTCGGTCTCTTTTATTAAATTTTAATATGGCTTCATCAAATTGTTTTGTATCAAAATCAGGAAAAAATGTTTCTGGAAAATACATTTCTGCGTATGACAATGAATATAGCATAAAATTGCTTATTCGACATTCTCCACTTGTTCTTATCATAAAATCTATTTGAGGTAAGTCTTGGTATAGATAACTTCTAAATTTATTTTCATCTAAGGTAATACTTGGATCATTTTTATAGTCAATTGCAAATTTCATGGCTGCATCTACTATTTCTGCTTGTCCACCATAATTTAAGCAAAAGTTTATTGTTCCAGCAGTATTGTTTTTAGTGGTTTCCGTTAAATTTTTCATTACTTCTAAAACTTCTTCTTTTAATGGTTCTTTTCGTCCTGAAAATACTACTTTTATATTTTTTTTATTAAATTTTTCTGATTCTTTTTTAAACTTTGTTACAAATAAATTCATAAGATAATCTACTTCGTCTTTTTCTCTTTTAAAGTTTTCTGTAGAAAATACAAATAAACTCATTATTTTTACGCCTTTTTTAAAAGCATAATCACATAATTTGTTTAGATTATCAAAACCTGCTTTATGTCCCATGCTTCTTGATAATCCTCTTTTAATTGCCCATCTCCCATTACCATCTACTATAATTGCTACATGCGATGGGATTTTAAGATTTTCAGTTTCCACTTCTCTATCCTCTTTTCTACATATACATTATAATATAAATTTCATTTTTTATCAAGAAAAAAGAACCTAAAGGTTCTTAAAATGAATCAATATCAATTCTAACTTTTTTTCCTTGATTCGCATATGAAGATGCTTGTATAAGTGTTCTTAATGCTTTTGCAATATTTCCACTTCTCCCAATTACAGCTCCCATATCAGAATCATCAACTAAAACTTGGATAACAGTTAAGTCTTCATCATCATTAAATTCTTTAACTGAAATCATGTCAGGTTGTTTAACTAAGTTCTTAATTAAGAATTCAGTTAGTTCTACTGCTTCCATAATTATTTACTTTCTTTTTTTGAATTGTGAAATTTTTCCATAATTCCTTGACTTCTAAATAGATCTCTTACAGTATCTGTAGGGATTGCTCCTTCACTTAGCCATTTCATAGCTTTTTCTTCATCTATTTTAATTTGAGCTGGTTCCATGATAGGATTATATGTTCCAACTGTTTCAATGAATCGTCCATCTCTTGGACTTCTAGAATCTGCTGCTACAACACGGTAAAATGGTCTCTTTTTAGAACCCATTCTTTTTAGTCTTAATTTTACTGCCATCTGTTATTCCTCCATTCACTGTTCTTAATTTTAACATATTTCATAATACGTGTCAACCTTTTTGTGTTGACAAATTAAAAAAAAATAATTAGGGCTTTATATTGTCTTAAGTTATACTTATAAGTATAGAATAAAGTCATAAATATCTTAAAGTTATGTCTTTTTAACTTTGAAGTATTTACGACTTATTATACTAATA
>JAVWTD010000047.1:0-8380 GCA_036667875.1 Bacilli bacterium | reverse complement strand
ACTTTTAGGTACATACTTATGAGCTTCTTCAAAAACTAATAGTAAAGGAATTTTATTTTCACTATTTATTTTTTTATTATAATAAGAAAAATCAAATAATAATCTTGATATTAAAGAAACTGTTATACTTAATACTTCAAACGGAACACCGCTCAAATCTATGATAGTGACATTTGACTTTGAATTATAACCTGTAAAATTTTTTATAACATCAACAAAATCAATTTTTTTTGAAGCTTCACCAAACAAAAACTGCATTCTTTTATCATTAATTTTATTATAAAATCTATTTATAAATTTATCGATTGTTCCATCGCTGTAAGTTCCTCTTTTGATTTTGCTGTTAATAGGATTTTGAAATTTAAGAATCTCATCAAAATAATCATTATATTTTTCAGAAATAGAATTATATTCTTTCTCTTCTGGATAATATTTTGCAATCAAATCATTTCCATAATCATATGTTTCTAATTTTAAATTTTTTAAACATGTATATATTTGTGTCACATCAAATTTAACAGGGGAATCAAAATCAATATTTTCAAGATCCTCTCTGACACCATTACATTTTATATATTTTTTCTTATTTAGAGTAATTAAAGTTCTTAATAATGATGATTGATTATAATTATTATTATCACCAGAGTCTAAAAACAATTCTTCTAACTCGTCACCATTAAGTAACCAATACGGCAGAATTAAATTATCTATATTTATAATATTTGCTTCAGGAAAGGCCGTCGCATATTCTGAATGAATATCAAATATAATAATATGCGAGTTATTTAAAGTACAATTTTCATCTTTTCTTAACGCTACTGCATTTTGAATAATCTTAGCAGTTGTATGAGATTTTCCTGAACCACTAGATCCTACAATCGCTAAATGCTTATTAAAAAGTTTATTACCATTAACATTAACTAAAACTGTTTCATTATTTGCCAACTTACTGAAACAAAATCTAGCGTTTTCTTCAATTGAATCACCAAATATTTTTTGAATAACATCATTACTTGCTATTTCAACAGATTTTGGAGGAATAGATAAAGTTTCTCCACCTCGAACGAACTTACCTTCAGTTATGCTTCCTAAAGGTGAAGCTTCTAATATATATCTTTGTTCAATTTCTTCAATCACTTCCCCTTTTTCATTTTCATTTTTAACTGTAACTAAATCAATTTTAAAATTATCAATAATTGCAACAACCGTGTAACAAGATTCATCATCATTTTCATCTTTTATTTCTAAATATGAACCAACTCTTAATTTATCTTCTGCCGTTTTAAAATCATCAATTTTGTATATAGCTATTTTTATTTTATCAGGATTTACAGAAATAACTTCTGCACATATTTTGTCATCTTTCATTTTCTTCTCCTATCTTATCATTTTAATTACATCGTTTAATTCAGTTACTTTTATTGAAAAAGAGTTATCAATATCTAGCTTTTTATCAGCATTATTATAAAATTCATATATTTTTATTCCATCATCTGTTAGCTTTTCAACCACAACATTTAAATTTTCTTGATTATTAATTATTTTACAACTCAAATTTTCCATAGGTGTAAATTTTTTTGTTATATATTCCACATCAAATGGAGAATTATAAAATTTATATCCATCTGTTATATTAAAATCTAAACAAAGTTTTGATTTTAAATCAACTAACAATTGTTCAGTTATAAAGGGAATACAAATATAAGGGGCATCGGATTTAATCATCTTTTTTCTTTTATCCAATAAATAATATTTCTTTATTATTTTCGTAATACAATCATAATAATTTTCTATATTCTTTGAATCTAAATTAATTATGAATAACCTGTGATGTCTATTTATATTTTTTTCGAAAAAATACTCTTTTTTTATAAATTTAATGTATTTTTCCTTTTCATTATTTTTGAAAAAGAAATCTTTAAATATTTCATCTGATTTTTTTAGCAAATAATTAATTATTTCTTTTTTTGTAATCTTGCGATTTTCAGGTTTGTTTTTAATAACTATATTTATAACATAACTGACTAAACCATAATAATATATCTCAGCAACTTCACTAGATACAGAAAATTCAGTTTTTATAATTTGCAATAACTCATCAATTTTATTAAAATAACCATTTGAGAAAATTACTTTGAAATGTTTTATAAACGTTTCTTTTTCTTTTCTAGTAAAACTATATTCCTTATCTTTTATTTTACAATTTAATAATATCTTATCTAATTCTTCAACTGTTTTAAATACAAGTTCCTCTTCTTTTTTATCATTGAAATGAACATATAAAATATATTCTTTTCTTAAAGTCTTAAATTGTTCAATCAATTTCAATGTTGGTTCTTTAATTTTACTATTACAAAATTTTTGAGTTTCTCTATATTTCATTTGGTAAACTATACTCTCAGTGTTAAAATCTTGCTCGTTTTCAAAAAAGAAATAAGTTTCAGAATCTTTACTTGTAAAAATTTTTATTAAGGACACAATATATTGATAAGAAAAACCTTTGATAGCATAATATCCACCTTCTTCTAACATTTTAAACCTCCTTTATTAATTCCGTTAGTTTTGTTTTTAGCAATTTAATTTCATTTACTTTTTCCCCAAGCAAATAAATCATTGATATATATTTTTCACTTATCGTTTCCTGTTTGTATATATCTATTAAATCAATATAAGTATCCATTAAATTAGCGCTATTTATAGATAATAAAATACTTTTGACTTGATTTCTAAATAATGATTTTTGACCTATTTCGCTATCTAAAAACAATTTCAAATAATAAGGATTAAGTTCTTTGTTATATATTCTGACAATAAGCAAATTACTACTAGCAACTAATCTTTCATTATCTTCAATTCTTGCAACGGTACATTCAAATCTTGATCCTCTAGCTGTCATTAGCAAGTCGTTATCTTGTATTAAAAACTTATCCATTCTTGGAGTATATTGTACATCAGCTAAGTTTTCCTTATTTAGAATACCTTCAGATATGTCACTTAAATTTACAATTTTGTATTTTTCATTATAGTATAATTCCTTATTATTTATTGTACTTTGGTATCCTCTTATAACTTCAATGTAATCCTTTAATAAAACTGGATTGATCATACTTGCTTTAACATCATTTAAATAATTACTACATAACAATGAGTAATTATTATTGGCTATGTCACCAATACTTTTTATAATTGCATTTTTACTATTATTTATACAACTATATAAATTAAAAATTTCTTCAACATCCATTTTGTTTGAATTGTTTAAAATATCTTTTGCATCAATGAATTTAACGTTACTGTTACCATTACTTAAAACTAATAATGCGCTTCCTATCGCTGTGTTAAAGTGAGTTCCTTGAGGTAATTCTATAATAGTTTCTACTAACCCTAGTTCTATTAATTCTTTTCTTATTTCGCTATCTGGTTGCTTAAATAAAGGTCCTAAAGGAAGCACAACTATCCCTTTTCCATTTTTCTTTAGCAAGTTTATTGTTTTATAAACAAATCTCCAAATTTGGCTGTTTACAGGTCTAAAAGAAAAGCTATAATTACCATTTTCATTTACATTGATAAGATCCTTATAATTACTCATGAAAGGTGCATTACAAAATACATAATCATATTTTTGTTCAAATGTTTTAATCAACAACGTATCCATAGTCTCTAATTCACATTGATAATTTAACATTGTCATTTTAATTTTATTTATTTTAATTGATGATGGATTTATATCATATCCAGTAATTTTTACTGTTGGGTTAACAAGTTTTGTATTAATAAGATATGATCCACTACCACAACATAAATCGATAGCAGATGAATAATCACATAATGCAAATATTTTATTAGCTAATTCCGCTAAATGAACTGGAGTTTCATAACTTATTCTATCAAATTGATTAAGATTTCCAAATTTTATTAAATTAACATAATCTTTATAATTGTATTGGTTTATAATATTAATAATCTTTTTAGAATCAGAAAATAGATTAACTCTACTTACAAGATTATCAATACTTTCTCTTATAATAACTTTTTCATTTGAATTTAAATCTTTAATATCTAGCTTTTCTTTTAAATCTATTAAAAACGAATAATAATCATTATATTCATCATTAACTTTAATATCATTCTTTGATACAGAATATAAAATAAAAATCAATTGATATATATTAACAGTATCCAATGAAAACATCCTTGAAATATCTATTAGTTGAAATAATAACTTATCAACGTCTTTTTTTACCACTTCACTAGCATATTTATCGTTGTACATTCACTTCACTCCTTTTTAGGTATATGTATACCTTGATTTGTTCGTGATTTTAGTATACTCCTGTTTTTAGGTAGGAGTCAATCTAAAACACGTTTTTTGGTGATTTTTAGCTATTTTCTTCCTTTTTTATTGCTTGACTTTAAAATTTCAAAACAAAAAAACTCCTTATTTTAAAAGGAATTTTAAGCATTTTATATATTGTATTATAAGCACTTACTTGCCTATCTCTTTTGAAGTGGCCTACCTGGACCTATTGCGTACAAGCTTTGTATTATTTGAAAGCCACTCCCTAAGGGGTCATTCCAAGGATTAAGAAATGAAACTATTCTTTTCAAACGATAAGGTGCTACAACGATTAAAGCGACTATTCCAATTACTCCAAGAAATCCTATTTTAAAGAAGAAATTAAAATTTACTCCCGCCACAAATAAAAGAGAAATTGAAATCATTACAATAATTATTCCGGTTCCAAAATCAGGTTGTAACATAATAAGTCCAAATATAAGCATTATAAATCCTAAAATTGGGAATACCCCTTTTTTTATTTCTCTAATGCTTTTTTCATTATTAGATAAATATTTAGATATAAAAATAATTATTGATAATTTCATAAATTCACTTGGTTGAATTCCTAATCCTCCAATACCAAACCAACTACGACTACCATTTCTAATTGTTCCTATACCAGGTATTAATACTAGAATTAATAATAAAGTTGAACAAAACATTATTTTATTAGAATTTTTATAATATGTCTTATAATCAATTTTACTTATAACTATCAAGATTATAAAACTAACTATGAAAAAAATAAATTGACTTTTAAAATATTTATAAGGGTCATCGAATTTATACTCTGCCCATATTATTGATGAAGAAGTTATCATAACAACTCCAATTATACTAAGTAAAATTACTGGTATTAAAATAGACAAGGTTCTTTTCATAATATCACCTATATAATTTTACGAGTTAATATAACAAAAAAGAACACATCCATTAAATAGTTCCTTTATTATAAAAATGTATAAGTCTTTGAATAATAATATTACAAATTTTATTTCTAAAGATATTAAAATCAGTAAATTTAACTTTGAAAATATACAGAAAGAGCAAAGAAAAATAATACTTGGACAAACAAACTATCTTTTAAAAAGAAAAAAAAGAAATCATTACATATATACTTTACAAGATAATAAACACTTCATAAGATAAGGTGAATAATGAATATTTATTCAAGAAAGGAGAAATACTTATGTCTATGCCTGTGATCACACCTGGAACAATCACTCGTGGTGAGTCTGTAGGAGATATCATAGAATCTATCGCAATGGAAGAATCTGGAATATCACATATTTTAAATGCTGAAAGTGAAAAATTAAATAGTGTTATAAATATGCCTAATGTGACTCCTGATCAATTAATAGCGGTTAATAATTCTGTTAAAAGTACAGTAGATAATGTTATTAACTTAGAAATGAATTTAAAGAATAAATTAAGTCTATTCTCAAAAGAGATATGTAAAACAAATTAGAAAGGAGATAAATTTATGGCTTTCGTTTACGCTAACTCTGGTTCTGGATTAAGTGCTGGTGGGATTGGATGGTTTGATTTTGGAAATCTAACATTAAATCCTGGTCAATCTTATACAGGTTTAACCGGAACCCTTAATGATGGAACAAAAATAACTTTTGATATTGAATCAATTTCAAGTTCAATTGTTCCATTTACAGCTAATGTTGTACCTCGTCCTTTTTCATTCTTTGGTTCCTTACAATATACAGGAATTCTAGGAAATGTTGCATTAACTACTCCTTTATTAAGTAGTTATTCAAATAATAGTACTATAAATATTAAAAATATAGTCGCAGTAGATGCTAATAATAATCCTATTACTAACTTTACTGCTGTAGTTACTGATGCTGAGAGTACAAACAAGTTTCCACAATACACTGAACATTTAACATTTACAACTGATGGAGGTCCTTGGGCATTATTTAATACAATAGGACCAAATCCACCTACTCTTGCGGGTGTAGGTTCATCAAGTGTAACTATTACTGGATTAAATCAATCATCACAAGCTGCTTATGTACTTACTACAACCTCTCCTAGTAATTTAACACTTGAAACTTATGGTAGAGAGGCTGTCGCAATAGGGTTTGCTACAACTCGTGTAACTATTGAAAAAAATGTAGGTGCAAGAATAAACAGTGCAGACCAATTTAGTTTAAATATTGCTGGTACACCTAATGACCAAGTATTTACAACTGGATTAAATAATGGAATTCAAACAGAAAAAGCAACAATTTATGGAACTCCATTAAATACTTATACAATAAATGAAGCAATGAAAGCAGGATCTGTTAGTCCACTTTCAGCATATACAATTGCTACAAGTGCTGTCAACTTAACACCAAATGGAACTATACCACCAACTGGGTCATTACCAATTAATGTAACCCCTGCTCTAGGAGATAATATAGTATATACAATAACAAATGCAGCACCAGAAACATTCACAAAAACAGTTGATAAAAAATACGCTGATTTAGGAGATGTTCTTACTTATACAATAACAGGACATAACCCAAATAATTTCGTTGTTAACAATGTTTTAGTAACAGACTCAATTCCAGCTGGTACTACTTATATTCCTGGGTCTTTAACTTCTAGTACAGCAATCAGTGGAACAGCACCAAATACAGGAATAACAATTCTAGCAGTTGCTCCAAATAGTAATGTTACTATCTCTTGGAAGGTTCAAGTTAACTCTACTGTTGCTACAAATTTAGTTAATAATGTAGCATCTGTTACAGTTCCTGGTCAGCCTACTGTAAATACTAATATTGTTACTACTAATATTAACAATGCTGATTTAACTTCTAATGGTAATTTTATAAAAACAGTTGATAAATCAAATGCAGTAGTTGGAGACATTATAACATATACAATTACTTTACATAATACTGGTAATGTTTCTGCTAATAATGTTATTGTAACTGATATTATTCCTACGGGTACTACTTATGTAGCAGGCTCTACAACATCGACAATACCTTTTACTGGAGACCCAACTACAGCTATCAACTTATCTTCACCAATCGGTGCAGGAGGATTAGAAACTATTACTTTCCAAGTAAAAGTTAATTCTGTACCTAGTGTAAATCCAATACCTAATAACGCTAGTGTAAGTTACGCTTATACTGTTGACCCTGCTAACCCAAATGGAATAGCAAAAAATGGTATAAGTAACACTGTAACAACAAATATTATAAATGCTAGTTTACAAACTATTAAATCTTCAGATAAAACTGTTGCTTATCTAGGAGACATAATAACTTACAATATTGTTGTAACTAATACTGGTAATGTACCTTTAAATAATGTTTTAGTAACTGATCCAATCAATACAGGTACATCTTATATTCCAGGTTCCCTTGTAGTAAGTGTTCCATCAACTGGTACACCTGATACGGGAATTACTCTAACGAACTCTTTAGCAAGTAAAGCAAGTGCTAATATTACTTTCCAAGTTAAAGTAACACAAGTTCCTGCGACAAATCCAATTGCTAATCAAGCTACTACTAATTATCAATATAATGTTAATCCTAATGTTCCTGTAAATGGAACATCATCAAGTAATATTGTTAAAACTTTAATTTTTAGAAATAATTATACTCAACAAATAAATGATTTAATTGAATCAGTTGCTTTAGAAGAAGCTGCTTTATCTGCTATTGCCAACCAAGAAGGAGCAAAGATTCAAGCTGCTTTAAAAAATTCTAATATTACACCACAAGAATTAATGTGCATTAACAAAAGTGTTCAAGAAATGTTAGATTCAATAAATACTCTCGAAGCAGTGTTAAAACAAAAATTAAATATAGTAAATTGTCAAATTAACGGATGTAGTTGCTGTTAAACCAAAAAAAGTATTATTAAATTAATACTTTTTTATTTCCCTTTGTAGAAAAGATTTATTTACAAAAAAAGAACCTGGTTAGTTCTTTAATTATTAAATGGTGTCCTGTGCGAGATTCGAACTCACGACCCTTTGATTAAAAGTCAAATGCTCTACCAACTGAGCTAACAGGACAAGCACTG
>JAVWTD010000046.1:0-8478 GCA_036667875.1 Bacilli bacterium | reverse complement strand
ATACACATGAAGATATTTATACAAATAATTTTGGTATGTCTTGTTTAGAAATGGAACAAACAAGTGAATTTAAAGAAAAAGATAAAATATATATAAATGACGACAAGTACAATATTGTGGATTGTGGTTATTTAACAAAATAGGAGGTAAAAATTATGAAAAATGTTTATTACCCATTAGCAGGAATGAATTATATAATTAATGATTTAGCAGATATTATTAAAAATAAAATTACAAATAAAGAGGAAATTGTGTTATGGCTTTCAGCACAGGTTAATTGCTATCCCCACGTTGGAACACTAACTAATTTTATATCATCATTTGCCTTAGCAAAACATTTTAAAGAATACTATAATTTACCTGTGAAAATAAAAGTTGAATTATTAGAAAGTGTTACAGGTGAAGAATTTATTATAAATAATAATAAGTACTATAAGAATCTAAATACCGCTAAAGATGAAAATGATAAAACAATAAAAGATAAATATTTACCATATTTTAAAGAATTATTAGATAGACTAAGTTTAAAAGATGGAATATAATATGAAATTTTATTTTTCTACGATTATCAAAAAAATAGATTAGTGAAAGATTCATTATGCGAAGTCATTAATAATACATCTATTTTAAAAGATGTATTAGATCCTAAAAATGGTGAAATTAGACTTAGAATACCTTGTCCTAAATGTGGATTAACAGAAAAACATTTAAGAGACACAAAAATAACAAAAATCGAAAAAAATAGTTTAAAAATCGAATCATTTTGTCCAGAACACGGTGACTATAATGTAACAATTGATGAAAAATCTAAGGACAATTTTGATATGAACGTTCCTCTTAGATATTTAGTAAAAATACTTTATTTATTAAAACAAGATAAAGCAAACAATTCATTAAATATTATTGTGGATGGTGGAGATTGGTCTGGAATGTGGCCACTTCGTGTTTATATGGAACCATTATTAAAATTGGGTGTTAATGATGTTCCTAGTATTATATACACTCCTACTATACTTGATTGGTCAGGTAGTAAATTGTCTAAAAGAATGTATGTTGGAAATACAGCATATAGAGAATATTTAAAAGAAGGACTTATTAATTATTCAGAATTCTATAATCAGTATGGAGAATTAGGATTTGAAAGACTATATAACGAAATAAATTCTTGGGTTAAATCTCCTAAGAAATTTATTAGAGATTATACAATTGAATATATTGATGCAATTTTGAATGATGAAGAAATAAATTATATATAAAAGTTCAAATTGTAATGATAAATTAAAAAAATAACAGAAATGTTATTTTTTAATTTATTTGAAAATAGATGAAATATGAAATTTCACTTACTTAGGATAAATGATTTATTAATGAAAAAGTAAAATTATTTGCTAAACAATATAAAAAATTAAAGACAACAATCTTGAGAGAATTAGTTCAGATAGGATTTAATGAAGTAATGAAAAGAAGTATAAATGAAAACAAAGATATATACAAATAATGAAATTGAATTTCTAAAGAATAATAAATTTGTTATAGATATTTTGTATAAAAGAGAATTTAAATATTCTAATATATTTAAATTATGGGCTGTTTTTCAAAAAATTAATTATCCTGAAAAAACAGCTCGCAATATATTTGAAGAAGCAGGTTTTAATATAAAACTTATGAATAATAAATTGCCACAATCTAGAATTAGATCGTGGCTTTTAATTTATGAAAGATATGGTATTGAATATTTTTTATCTAGTAATAGTATTTGTAAAATTAAAAATGATTGTCTAATCAAATTAATAAATACACATGAAACTCTAGAAGATAATATTTATAAGAAAATAGTTTTAGAATTAGATAATATGTTGGAGAACAAAAATGTATAAAAATAAAAGAAATTTTGCAATCAAACTAGAAATAGATGAAAAGATAAATAATATTAAAAATATTAATAATTCTTCATATAAGGAAGAACTGATTAATTTATTAGAATTAGGTTTAAAAAGAATAGATTATTTAGAAAAAATCAAATTATTAGAAAAACAAATAGAATCTATTTCAAAATTATTATCTCTTAATTTTGAATTATCTAAATAAATATATGCTGATCTTAATTTCCCCATAAAAGATATTAAAACAAGTGAATCAGTAAATAGTTTTTTAAATAAAAAGAGAGTAGGTAGATTTAATGAGTAGTCCTAAAGTAGTAGTTAAAACACAATTTGATTTTGCTACAAATAATAAAAGTCATAAAACTAAACTATCAAATGATATGGTTAGAGGAATGTTTAATTACTTTTCTAATAATGAAAAAAAACAGTTAAAATGATTGACTATTATACAGGCAAAATAAACAAACATGAAAATATAAATCTTATTATAGAAGATGGAAGTTATGCTACGGATGATGAACTAAAAAATAAAAAAAAGAGATATGGTAAATATATTAAAAATTCTAATCTATGGCAGGTAATAGTTTCATTTAATAATCCTTATATTGATAGTAGTATCAAACTAGAAGATTTAAAAGATACTTACTACACGGTAGAGAGTATAAAACAAATTAAAAGAAGAAAAAGATTTCTTAATAATGAAATGAATAATAGAGAATAATGTGAAATATCATTATTCTTTTTTTATTTATTATCTCATAGATTTAACAAAGGGAGGTTATCATGAGTAATACAATCAAGAAAGAAACAAATAATATGGATACATATTATAAAATAATAACTCATTATGATAATAAAGGATTAACCTTAAAAAGTTTATTAGAAGATATGTATCTTATATATATAAAAGGAATTAAAAATAATTAAACACATAATTTCCATTGATTATATCCTCGTAATAATATATAATAGTCATTAATTGTTTGGAGTGGTAGATATGAAGGAACTAAATAAAAAAGACATATTTATTAAATTAATAGTTTAGAGGGCTGAAAACTTATGTGGTTTTTTGCCCTCTTTTTTAGTGTATTTCAGTAAAAGAATTATTAAAATTATTATGAAAGGAATAAAATAATGTATATTTTAGATGAAATTAAAGAGAAAGCAAATGAGGTATCAGCAGAAAAAATATTTATTTTCGTTGATATGGATGGAGTAATAGCAGATTATAGATTTGGAGAAGGAATTAATATTAAAAATAATGTTCCTGGGACATATCTTAATAAAAGACCAATTACTACTGCTATTCAAAAATTACTAGAAATTAGTAAAGATAAAAATATTGAACTATTTATATTAAGCTCATGTTTATATAATGAACAAGCAATCGAGAAAGATAAATGGTTAGATATTTATGCACCTTTTTTTAAAAAGGAAAATAGAATATATACGATTGCTAGCAATTTTGAAAATAGAAAACAACTTAAAGTAGATAAAATTCAAAAAATATTAAATGAAAATAGTTTTATTTTTTCAGTATTAATTGATGATACCCATGATATTCTATTTTTGGCACAAAAAGAGCTTGGAAAGATGTTTGCACCATTCCATGTTATTACATTATTTGATTAGGAGGAATTTAAGTTATGAAATATGATATTATATTAGATTGCTATACAGATGAACCATCTGGATTAGGTGTCCCACCTTATTTAGGCGTACACTCAAGATATATAGCAGGAGCACTAGAAGAAAAAGAGCAAAAGTTCTTTTATTTAACAATCGATGATTTAAGATTTGAAAATGGTGAACGTCATTTTGAAAATTCTTACAATAAAAGAATAATAAATTGCACAAAAAATAAAAATAATGTAAGAAATATTTTTGCAAATGCTCAAAATATTTATGTTGTAATGGGATGTTTTGTTAAATACGAATATGTATCAGCAGAACCACCATCTTTTTTGGAAGTTGAGAATCTTTTAAAACTATATACTAAAAAAGATTCTAATAAATTATTATTCTATTCTTTAGGTGGTAATGAATTAACAAGACAAAATGTTAGAAAAACTGTTCCTCAAAATTTATTTGATGATATAATTTTTGGAAATACTTATAATTATTTTATTAATGAAAAAGATAATAAATTTAAACCAAATTATGAAAAATTGAAGAATATTTCTATTAAATCTGCTAGTATATTAAAACAATTAGAAAGACCATTGGTAATTGAAATAGAAACAGCAACTGGATGCAATAGAAAACCAGGTTGTACATTTTGTATCGAAGGAATGAGGGGATTACCTTTACAATTTAGAGATAGAGAAGATATTGTAAATGAAATCAAATCATTATATGACAATGGTGCATTATATTTTAGATTGGGTAGACAGCCAAATTTTTATGCTTATAAAGATTGTAATCCAAAAGAAATAGAAATGTTGTTTAAATCTATATGGGAAAAATGCCCAAATATCAAGACTTTGCATATAGATAATGTTAGTCCACATAACGTTAATACTGATGAAGGAAAACAAATAACAGAATTAGTGGCTAAGTATACAACAGATGGTAATATAACTCCATTTGGCATTGAATCGTTTGATCCAATCATTAGAGAAAAATGTAATTTAAACGGGAGTATCGATGATATACATAAATCAATTAATATTATAAATGAATTTGGTAAAGAACGTGGTAAAAGCGGGATGCCAAAATTATTGCCAGGAATTAATATTATTTATGGGTTAGATGGTCAAAACGAAAATACATTAACAGAAAATTTAAAAAATTTTGAAAAGATTTTAAAATCAGGTAATTTAGCAAGAAGAGTGTTTGTAAGAAAACTTACATCTCCATATGGGGAACAATTTGACAAATATACTGAAGGAGATTTAAAAGAGTTTAATAATTGGTCGAAAACTATTGAAAATCAATTTATTATTCCGATGCTTAAAGAGGTATTTCCTATTGGCTTAGAAATTTCAGATTTAAGAATGGAAATGTATAAAGATGGAAATTCAATATTAAGACAAATGGCAACTTGCCCAATTAGAGTAGTTATAGAAAATAGAGAATTAGAACTTGATAAATTTTATAAAGTTAAAATTATTGGATATATAGGAAATAGAACTATTTTAGGAGAATTAGTATGAGAAAAATAGGTTTGCTAGTTCCTAAAACTAATCTTACTGTAGAATATGAATTACAATATTTATATGCAACAAAATTTTTTGATTTAAATGATTTTGTATGTTATGTATCAAAATTGGATTATAAGACAAATTATAAAGATAATAAAGAACAATATTTAAAAGATTTAGCAGATGATAGTATTAAAAAAATAAAAGATTTAAAATATTTAGGAGTTGAATATATAAGCTATTTTTGTACTTCCTCAGCATTATTTAATGAAGAAAAAGTTATAAGTATAAATCCAGCAACTTCCCTTGTTGAAGAAGCTAAATATAAAAATATTAATAGTTGTTTACTAATAACACCATATAATGATACTATTGGAAATAAAGTAAGAGATGAATTAACGAAAAACAATATTTTTGTTTCCAAAACAATAAATTTAGATTTACTAAATACTATGGATTATTTTGAATTTGGTACAAAAAAAATGACAAAATTTATTGAATCTAATTATTTGCCTGAATATGGTGATATAATTATATCATGCACTAATTTACCAACTTTAAAAACTATAGAATTATTAGAAAAAAAACTAAAGATTAATATTATTTCTAGTAATTCTAGTCTATTTAATAAGATTAAAAGAGAAAATTAATGGAGGAATAATTATGAACAAGGAACAATTTAAAAAATTTATAGATATTTGTAGTAGCATGCCAGATGTGAAAAATGATGTTTTTAAAAATCACGACAATAATATGTGGTGGCCATTAAATGTAGAAGATTACAGGAATAGATTATTAATTGCAGGGCTTTCTACAAGAATATCCTATAGTATGATCAATAGTTATCAGAAAGTAATAAATAATTTTAATTCTTTTACTTATGAAGAAATCAAAAAAATGAATGAAACACAAATTATTGAAATTATTAAAGGATTAGGTTTATCAAACACTAGATATAAATATTTAAATTCAATGATTAATTTTATAGAAAATTATGAGACTGAATTAAAAACCTTAAGTGATGATGAACTAATAAAACTAATTGCAAAAAATGTTAATGGTGCTTCTTATAAAGTGGCACAATGTTGTGTTTTATATATGAGAGGATACTATTGTGGAATAATGCCAGTTGATAGTGGAATGAAAGATGTTCAACTTTCTTGTTTAGGTTTTTGTCAATATAATAATGCATTAGGCCATGATATTTTAAGAAAAGAATTACAAGATTTAGTATCTAATAATGATATGAGTGATATTATAATTAAAAACGGATATGAATCATTAAATATTCCAGATTACAAAAATGCAACGTGGTGGGTTCATTTAGTAATGATATATTTTAAAAGGCATTATTGCAACAAACATAGACCAGAAGAATGTCCTTTGAAAAATAATTTAGAATTAAATTACACATGTAAAAAATAACATATAAGGGGGAAATATGGTAATTATAGAAGGAATTGATGGTGTTGGTAAAACAACGCTGGTAGATTATTTTGTTCAAAATGGTATGACTAAATTTCATTTTGATTATGATAGTAAGAATATGGATTTATTAACAAAATATATGAATATATTAAAATTCGAAACACAACAGCTAATACTTGATCGTTCTTTTATAAGTGAGATGGTTTATGGACCAGTCATAAGGGGAAAGTGTAAATTAACTATTGAAGATTATAAAGATTTATTAATTCAATATGAAAAAGTTGGAACGAGCATAATTTATTTGTCTGCACCCAAAGAAATATTATTATCTAGAAGAAAAAATGATAGCAATGATTTTGAAGTTATAAAAAATTTTTATGATGAACTTAGTGAATATTATTTAAGATTAATGAGTTTTAGCAAAGACTATATTGAAGTACTAGAAATTGATACTGATATATATAATAGAGAAGAAGTTCAAGAAAAAGCAAAGAGGTTATTATTAAGATGATAGATTTATGTTTTGCTGGAAATAGCTCTATTGATTTCATCAATAACGAAATTTATTGTTTAGGTGGTAGTGCTATTTATTCATCATTATCTGCTAGAACTTCAACAAAAAAAAATATATCTGTTATAAGTAATGTTAATGACGAGATATTTAATGTTTTAAAAAATCGAAAAATTAATTTAATTGGAAATGTAGTCGAAGATATAACTCAATTTAATATTGATGAAATTAATGGAACTTGCCAGGGAGCTAACTATAATAGTGAAGATATATTAATAAATGAAAAATTAAATATTAACCATTTACACATTTCTTTTAGAAAAGGAGTAAATATTGAAAATATACTTGATAACAAACTAATTAGTTATAAAACATTATCAATAGATGTAATGATTCATAGTGTTAATGAATATATTAAATACATTCAGAAATATAAAAATAAGATTAATATAATTTTTTGTAATTCAACAGAATTTAACATTATAAAAGAATATATAGATGATATACCTATTAAAGTAATAACAAATGAAGATAAACCAATTATTGTTTTAAATCAAAATACTAATTTATCTTTTAATGCAAATTTTGTGAATAGTCCTACTTCTACTACAGGTGCTGGAGATAGTTTTATTGGTGGAGTATTAACTGGTTATATAGAAAATGATAATCTAAATGATATGATTAATAGAGGAATATATAATTCATCTGAGTCAATAAAAAACTTTGGACCATTAATCAATAAAAAATCGGTTATTAAACTTCAAAATGTAAATAAATTACCAGAAAACATAATAGTAATAGGAAATTCTTGTGCTGGTAAAACTACTTTTATAGATTTTTTAAAAAATTATTATGGTTTTTATGAAGATATAGATGATTTGGAACCATTGTTAGAAATGTTTTTAATAGATGATATTTCTTATGAAAAAAATATAGAGAAATTTAAAATGTTAAAAAGTAAAATTACTTTTATGAATGATATTTTTGAATTATATTTAAATGATTTTGAAAATATTGATCATTATACAAAAATTGCATCTGATAATAACGGTCATGACATTATTAAACCAATATTATGGGATATGATTTTACAAAAATCTATATCTAAATATAAAAAGCAAAATAATATTATTCAATTTTCTAGGGGTAATGATAAAGATTATGAGTTTGAATTTGGTAATAATGTATATGAAAGAAGTCTAAAAGTAATAAAAAATGAATTACCTAATTTTGAAAATTCAATAATAATAAATCTTAAATCTGACATAAATATAAGAAAAGAAAGAAATATTAATAGATATAAAAATGGTGGACATTTCGTTTCAGAAAAAACAATGGAAGAAGTATATGGAAAAGATATATTTAAATATGAAATTTTAGATGATAATAAAGGTTATATAATAATAGATAATATAAAAATACCTGTCTATACAATAAATAATAATAAAATACTAAAAAAAATGTCAATAGTTTTTGAAAATGTCTCAAAAAATTATAAACATTAACGGGAATT
>JAVWTD010000045.1:0-8536 GCA_036667875.1 Bacilli bacterium | reverse complement strand
GAAAATCTACATGATAATTTGTTGATTAATATTAAAAATTTAATACAATTAGAAAATGGTATAGAAATAGATAATAATAAAATTAGAGTTTATATGAATGAAGAAGAATTAGATAATTTTACACTTGATATTCAAGCACTAAACGATTGTGAAAAAATTTATATTTCATCAGACATATTATTAACAAGTAAACAGGAAGAAATCTTTAAAAATAATAATATTGAATTATATATTATACCTGACTATTATTTTAAAGAAGAAATTATGGAGGTTGCATAATGCAAAATATACAGTTAAAGAATTTTCAAATTAATACAGTTAATAGATTGCTAGATGCTACTTCTATAGGTAGTAAAAAAGAAGTATTAGTACAAGCACCAACTGGTGCAGGGAAAACTATTTTATTACTTTCTTATATTGAGGAATACTTACAAGAAAATGCAAAAACTATTTTTGTATGGCTTACACCAGGTAAAGGTGATTTAGAAGAACAAAGCAAAGATAAAATGACTAAATTTCTACCACAACATAATACTAAAAATATTCAAGATATTTTATTACAAGGATTTGAAGCAAAAGATACTTGCTTCATAAACTGGGAAACTATTACTAAAAAAGGAAATACTTCCTTAAAAGATGCTGAACGTAAAAATTTATACGAGAGAGTTAGAGAAGCACATAATAATGGATATAATTTTATAATAATAGTAGATGAAGAACATTTAAATAAAACTGTTAAAGCAGAGTCGATAATTGATTATATTAATCCAAATTATATAGTTAGAGTAAGTGCTACAACTAAACGTAATAGTGAAGCTGAAAATATTAAAATTAAAGAGTTAGATGTTATTAATGAAGGATTAATTACTCGCGCTTTATATATAAATGAAGGTGTATCTAATGCAAAAACATTAAATAATGAACATGAATATTTATTAGCGTTAGCTGTTAATAAAAGAAAAGTAATAAAAGAAGAATATATGAACAAAGGTATTCAAGTAAATCCTTTAATAATTATTCAAGTACCTAGTAAATCAGATGATTTAATAAAACAAATTGAAACAATTTTAGAAGAAAATACCTATGACAGAGGAAATCTTGCAATTTGGTTATCTAATAGAAAAGAAAACATTGAAAATATATCAAACAATGAATCAAATCAAGCAGTATTAATTATGAAGCAAGCAATATCAACGGGTTGGGACTGTCCAAGAGCAAAAATACTTGTTAAGTTAAGAGATAACATGAGTGAAGATTTTGAAACACAAACTATTGGAAGAATCAGAAGGATGCCACAAGCACATCATTATGATAACAACCTTCTTGATAATTGTTTCCTTTATACATTTGATGAGAAATATGAAGAAACAGTTAAAAGTGAGCTTGGTAACAATGCCAGTGATGTTAAAGTTATTTTCTTGAAAAACGAATATAAAGATTTTAGTTTAACCAAGGAAGTTGCAGATAATGATTTTGATGGTTTTGATGAAAGAGAAACATTTAAAATACTTCATGATTATTATAGTGAAAAATACAAACTAGGGACAAATAAGAAAAATAATAAAATGATACTTGAAAACAATGGATACAATTTTAGTGATAAAATAGAGAGCGAAATTATTCAAGATAAAATTGTTTCTTTAAACTCAAGTGAATTTGCAAGTGCAAATAGAATAAAGATTGAATCAGAAGTTAGTACCAATAAAAATGGTTTTGAATTGAGACATTCTATTAATATCATTTCATCTAAAATAGGTATGAGATATGATAGAACAAGACTTATGCTAGAAAGAATGTTCTTTAAAGGGAAACTATTTAGCAAAAAATTTATTGATTTAAGTTTAGTTGGTTTTTATGCTTTTGTAATTAATAATGAAGATAAATTAAAATATGATTTTATGGAAGCAGTGACACAAAAAGCGAGACAACAAAAACTTAAATTAAAAGAAATAAAACAAATAAATTGGAAGATGCCGCAAATGGATTATATAAAATATGATTCTAAAATGAAAGATACATGTATATATGAAAAATCTTCATATATTGAATATCCAAATAGTACTATTAAGTCAAGAAGTGAAAGAATGTTTGAGTTCTTTTGCGAGAATTGTGATGATATAAAATGGTTTTACAAAAATGGAGAATCATCTTCAAATTATTTTTCAATTGTTTATATAGATGCTGTAAATAAGAAATGGCACTTTTATCCTGATTTTATAGTATGTGATAAGAATAAAAAGATATGGATTATTGAAACTAAAGGTGGAGAAAGTATAACTGGTGAATCTAAAAATATTGATATTAAAGTAGAAAATAAATTTGAAGCTTTAAAAATGTATTCTGAAAAGTACAAAATTAATTTTGGATTTGTTAGAGATTATGATAAAAATGATTCTTTATATATGTGTAATACAGAATATATAGAAGATATGTCAAATGATAATTGGATATCACTAGAAAAAATATTTAAATAATAAAATTAATTTTATAAAATTAAACCTGTACGATTAAATGCAACTACAGTAAAATTTAGGGTTGCATTTACTAATTCAAATGACTTTAACTTAAAAGAATTAGTAACTAACAAAATAATCATTGATTTTTAAATAGTTTTATATTATAATCAATATTAGATATTTAAAAACTGTGAGGAAGACTAGTAATAAAGAACTTAATTTTAAGAGAAGATGTGGTAGGTGAAAACATTTAAATTAAGATTTATGAATTTACTTTGGAGTTGCATTATATGCCGCTAAAAGCGTTAAAATAATAAAGAGCATAAAGTATTATGAAATAAGGTGGTACCGCGAGTAAACTCGTCCTTATAACATAATATTTTTTTGTTTAAGGAGGAAACATGGAAAATTTAATTTATTCAATAATAATTTCTTTAGTAGTTTATATAATATACTACGTAATAATAATAAGAAAACCAAAAAGACTAGAAAAATTCATTAAAAACAGCAGAGAAACAAACATAATAAAAGCAAGATTTAATTTAAATTATGACCTATTAGATCATAAAATGATTGCAAATTATTTTGCTATCTCTAACTCGTTTATGATAGGGCTTATATTTTTTATAGTAATGTTTATAAAAAATTATGTCTTGAAATTATTAATTGCTTTTATTTCATTTACAACACTCATTGTTATAATTTACCTTAACATTGGAAAAATTTTAAAAAGAAAAGAGGAAGAAAAATGTACGAACATAAAAAAATAGAAAAAAAATGGAAAAAATATTGGGAAGAAAACGAAACATTCAAAACAAACTTAAGAGACTTTTCAAAACCAAAGTATTACGCTCTTGATATGTTTCCATACCCTTCAGGAGTTGGATTACATGCAGGTCACCCAGAAGGATACACCGCTACAGACATAGTCTCTAGAATGAAAAGAATGCAAGGATTTAATGTTCTTCATCCGATTGGATTTGACTCATTTGGTTTGCCAGCAGAACAATTTGCGATAGCAACAGGAAACCATCCAAGCACATTTACAGAATCTAACCTTAAAACATTCACAGAACAACTAAAACTATTAGGGTTATCTTATGATTGGGATTTAGCCATTAAAACACATGAACCAGAATTTTATAAATGGACACAATGGATATTTATTCAACTTTTTAACGATGGACTTGCAAAATATGAAGATAAGCCAGTTAATTGGTGTGAAGAATTAGGAACAGTACTAGCAAACGATGAAGTAGTAGACGGAAAAAGTGAAAGAGGCGGATACCCAGTAATACGTAAAAACATGAAACAATGGGTAATCGACATTCCAAAATACGCCGAAAAATTATTAGATGGATTAAATGAATTAGACTGGCCAGAATCATCAAAAGAAATGCAAAGAAATTGGATAGGCAAATCAATTGGAGCAACAGTCAAATTTGAAGTATCAGGAAAAGATTTAAACTTTAGTGTTTTTACTACAAGATGTGATACTCTTTTTGGAGCAACTTATTGTGTCTTATCCCCAGAACACCCTTTAGTAGACAAAATAACAACTGAAAAAAATAAAAAAGAAATAGAAGAATATAAAAAAATTTCATCCCTAAAGTCTGACTTAGAAAGAACTGAATTAAACAAAGAAAAAACAGGATCATTTACTGGAGCATACGCCATTAACCCTGTTAACAACAAAGAAATACCTATTTGGATATCAGACTATGTACTAGCGTCTTATGGAACAGGAGCAATTATGGCTGTCCCTGCCCATGACAGTAGAGACTATGATTTTGCCATTAAATTTGGAATAGAAATAATACCAGTTTTAAAAAGTGAAACAGACTTATTACCATACGAAGGAGAAGGAATTCATATAAATTCAGATTTCCTTGATGGATTAAATAAAAAAGATGCAATAGATAAAATGCTCTTATGGTTAGAAGAAAATAAATTAGGAACCAAAAAAATAAATTACCGAATAAGAGAATGGATCTTTGCCCGTCAAAGATACTGGGGAGAACCAATTCCCGTAATACATTTTGATGATGGAAAAACCGTAGCCCTACCTGAAAGTGAACTACCTTTATTACTACCTGTTTTAGATGACTATAAAGGGAAAAATGGAAAAGCACCACTAGAAAACAAACCAGAATGGGTAAACATAACTATAGATGGAAAAAAAGGAAAAAGAGAAACATCAACCATGCCTGGAAGTGCAGGATCTAGTTTTTATTTTCTAAGATATTTAGACCCTAAAAACAACAATGAAATAGCAGACAAAGAGTTAATGAAACACTGGCTTCCAGTTGACTTATATATAGGTGGTCCAGAACATATAGTAGGGCACCTATTATACTCAAGAATGTGGAATAGATATCTTTATGACAAAGGAATAGTTCCAGTAGCAGAACCATTTAAAAAACTAGTACATCAAGGAATGATATTAGGAAGTAATGGAACAAAAATGGGAAAAAGATTTCCAGACTATTGTATTAATCCAACAGATGTTGTAGAAGCCTATGGAGCAGACACTCTAAGACTTTATGAAATGTTTATGGGACCCCTAGAAGCCGATAAACCATGGAGTGACACTGGAGTAGAAGGAGCTAGAAGATTCTTAGATAGAATTTATAGATTGTTTGAAGAAGATAAAATAAAAGACAAAGAAAATAAAAATCTTACCAAACTATACCACCAAACAGTCAAAAAAGTAACAGAAGACTATGAATCATTAAACTTTAATACCGCAATAAGTACAATGATGATATTTATAAATGCTGTTTATAAAGAAGAATATCTTCCAAAAGAATACGCATCAAATTTCCTTAAACTACTAAACCCTATTGCCCCATATATTACTGAAGAACTATGGAGTATGCTAGGAAACAAAAATACCATCGCGTATGAACCTTGGCCAATATACGATATAGAAAAAACTAAAGAAGATTCATTTGATATGATTGTTCAAATAAACGGTAAAGTAAGAGGAAAAATCGAAATTTCTATTGATACACCAAAAGAAGAAATGGAAAAACTTGCCCTTAATATTGAAAACGTTAAAAACCATATTGAAGGTCATGACATCTTAAAAGTAATAGTAGTACCAAAAAAATTAGTAAATATTGTTATTAAATAATTCTATAAATAATAAGAAAAGAACATAATAACAATCACTAAAAACACTTTATAATTAAATTTAATAGTCCTTATAGTAGAAAAGGACTATTTTTTTTGGTATAATTTAATTGTATAAGGAGGATTTAAATGTACGATGTAATAATAGTAGGAGCAGGACCAGCTGGACTCTTTGCAGCAATAGAATTAATTAGAAATAAAAAAGACTTAAAAATATTACTTCTTGATAAAGGAAAACTAGCAGAAAATAGAGTTTGTCCAATGAACTCAACAAAAGGAAAATGCCTAAATTGTAACCCTTGTAGTATACTATCAGGTTATGGTGGAGCAGGAACATTTTCAGACGGCAAATTAAATTTTATTCCAAAACTAGGGAAAACTGATTTATTTAAATATATGTCAATAACCGAAGCAAACGAAATAATAGAAGACACCGAAAAAATATTTAACGAATTTGGAATGGATTCAGATGTTTATCCAAGTAATATGGATGAAGCCCTTAAAATTAAAGAAGACATAGCAAAAGAAGGGGCTAACCTATTAATAATAAAACAAAAACATCTAGGAAGTGACCGACTTCCAGGTTATATTGAATCATTTACTAACTATCTAATTAAAAAAGGAATAGAAGTAAAAGAATGTGCTAATGTAACAGACATTGTTGATTTAAAAGGAAGTTATAGTGTTAAATTTAATAATGAAACTAAAACTGCTAAAAAAGTAATTGTAGCACCAGGAAGAACAGGAGCTAAATGGATTCAAGAATTAGCAGATAAATATAATATTCCATATACTTCACAAAGTATTGAAATAGGAGTAAGAGTAGAAGTTAGAAAAGAAATACTAAAAAAACTAACAGATATAATATACGATCCAACAATATTCATTAAAACTGAAACATATAATGACCAAATAAGAACATTTTGTACTAACCCAGGAGGATTCGTTGCCAAAGAAAACTATAACGGATATATATGTGTAAATGGACATGCCTTAAAAGACATAAAATCAAACAATTCAAATTTTGCTTTTATTTCAAAAGTTAACTTAACATACCCAGTAACTAATACTAGAGAATACGGAGAATCAATCGCTAAAATTGCTAATACTCTAGGAGGAGGAAAACCAATTTTACAAACCCTAAGAGACCTTAGAATAGGTAGAAGATCAACCATAGAAAAAATAAACAAAGGTTTTATAGAACCCACTCTAAAGGACGTAGTAGCAGGTGACTTAGCACTCGTTATGCCACACAGAATAATAAAAAATATTCTAGAAGGATTAGAGACACTTGATAAAATAATACCAGGAGTAAATAATGGAGAAACACTATTGTATGGTCCAGAAATAAAATTCTTTAGTAATGAAATTACAACAAACAATAAAATGAAACTTGAAAACCATGAAATCTATTTCATAGGAGATGGAGCAGGAAAAGCAGGAAATATAGTAGCAGCCGCTGCTACTGGTTTAATAGCAGCAAGAGATATTTTAGAAAGTGTCAAATAATGGATTTATATCAGTATGAAAGAGAATTATATGATGAAGGTATAGAGTTTATAGGAGGAGTCGATGAAGTTGGTAGAGGACCCCTAATAGGACCCGTAGTAGCAGCTTGTTGTGTTCTTCCCAAAGATTTTATTTTAGAAGGTCTAACAGACTCAAAGAAATTATCAGAAAAGAAAAGAGATATTTTCTATGACTACATAATTGAAAACTGTTTAGCGTACGGGATTTCCTCAGTAAGTCCAGAAGAAATAGACTCAATAAATATTTATGAAGCAAGTAGAAAAGCAATGATGAAAAGTATCAAAAAAGTTTCTAAACAAATAAACTTAGAACACGTACTAGTAGACGCTATGCCATTAAAAGACCTTAAAATAAAATCAACATCAATAATAAAAGGCGACGCTAAAAGCATTTCCATAGCAGCCGCAAGCGTCTTAGCCAAAGTAACAAGAGATAAAATGATGTATAAACTAGACAAAAAATACCCACAATATGGATATGGAAAACATAAAGGATATCCAACCAAAATGCACATTGAAGCAATAAACAAATATGGACTAATCGAAGGATACCGAAAAACTTATGGTCCAGTAAAACAAATAATTATGAAGGGAAACGATAACAATGAATAATTTTAATTTTTCAAAAAATCAATTTAATAATAACTCTAACACAAGAATTGCAACAGACCTAAATGGATTTGGAAATGGTAGATGTTCTAGAGATTTAGACGTAATAAAAAAAGACATGATGGGCGCTAAATTCGCCTATAAACATGAATATGAACCATTACAAAAACAACCAGGACTACCTAATACTCAGAGTATTCCAAAAAAACAAAGTGAAATAAATAAAAGAGGCTTAGAATGAAATTAGAAACACTAGTACTAGGAAGTCTAGATAATAATTGTTATATACTAACAAAAGATAAATTTGCACTAGTAATTGACCCATCATGTGAAGTAAATAAAATATTAAAAGCAATAGGAAAAAAAGAACTACTAGGAATACTAGTAACTCATCACCATCAAGACCACATAGGAGCATTACAAGAACTAATTGAAAATACAAAAGCAGAAGTTTATAACTTTGATGCTGGATATCAACATATTGGACCATTTAACTTCGAAGTAATAGAAACAAAAGGTCACACTGAAGACTCAAAAACTTTTTATTTTAAAGATGAAAATTTTATGTTTACAGGGGACTTCTTATTTAAAGAATCAATAGGAAGAACTGATTTTATGGGTGGAAGTATGAAAGAAATGCTTAAATCTATAGAATTAATCAAAAAATATGATGATTGTTTAGTCTACCCAGGTCATGGACCAAGTACAACTTTAGAATATGAAAAACAAAATAATGGTTTCTTCAGCATGTAAACATCCTGTTTTTAACAGGATTTTCTTTTTAATAAACCATATTTTTAAATTTTA
>JAVWTD010000044.1:0-8657 GCA_036667875.1 Bacilli bacterium | reverse complement strand
AAAAGATTCTAATATTGATGTTTCAATATCTTTAAATAAAACTGGATGTAAGCAAATACTAGGGCAAGAATTACTTGACTGGTTACAATGGGTACTTGATATAATAAGAATAGCAGGTCTTGTTCTTACCATAGTATTTGGAATAGTAGACTTTATGTCCGCTAGTTTCAGTTCAAAAGAAGATGGCATGAAAACAGCTACAAAAAACTTTTCAACTAGATTAATGTCATTAGCAATTATATTTTTAGTTCCAGTTATAATTGAATTTACACTTGGACTACTAAATATAGCATCAACTGGTAATGACCCAACCTGTGGATTGTCATAAAATAGTAATGCTCGTGATAAATAAAGAGACTTAGTTCTCTTTTTTTCATATAATAAAGTGGTGATATAATGAAAGTTTTAAAAAATTACGATGAAATATTAACATTTGATTACACTGAAGCACATCGTGCCATTGACTTAGTAGGAAATAATAATGGGGCCCATGTTTTGGACTATATTACACCTTTAGAAGATGGAATCATAGAAGAAGAAAGAACAGACTCAGTAGGTTTTGAAGGCAATGGAAGTTATGGTAATTACATAATAATAAACCATGAAAATGGTTATAAGACAAGATATGCTCATCTCCAAACAGTAAATAAACATACAGGTGAAAGAGTAAAAAAAGGTGATATCCTAGGTTATATGGGAGCAACAGGTTATGCCTTTGGAGGACACCTTCATTTAGAAATAATATTAAATGGAGAAAAAATCAATCCTTATTTATATATATTCGGAGATAAATTAATAAAAGAACCTGTAATTCCACCTGTTGTTATTCCCCCAAAAACAGAACCAAAGAAAATATTTACATGTGAAAAAGATGGAATTTACTATATAAAATTAAGAAAATTTGATGAACTTTACTACATAAAAGGAAATATATGATATAATTAATTGCAGGTGATAGATATGATATATTTAGATTATTCAGCAACAACTCCTACAAGTAAAGAGGTTCTAGAAAGTTTTACAAAAGCAAGTATAGAATATATTGGAAATCCCAATTCTCTTCACACATTAGGTGTACAAGCTACTAACCTAATTAATAGTGCAACAGCACAAATAGCAAAAATTTTAGATGTAAAAGAAAATGAAATAATATATACAAGCGGTGCTTCAGAATCAAATAATCTAGCACTAAAAGGCATTTCATTTAAATACCAAAATAGAGGAAAGCACATAATAACAACTCAATTTGAACACTCCTCTATAATAGGACCACTTTCATATTTACAAACTAATGGATTTGAAGTAGATATTGTTAAATGTAAAAGTGATGGAACAGTTGACCTTGAAGAACTAAAAAATTTATTAAGAGAAGACACAATTCTAGTAAGCGTTTGCGCTATTAATTCAGAAATAGGAATTATTGAACCGATTTCTAAAATAGCTTCATTGATAAAAGAAAAAAATCCAAAATGCTTTTTTCATGTAGATGCAACTCAAGCAATTAGTAAAATAAATATAGATTATAAAAATGTCGATTTAATAAGTTTGTCAGCTCACAAATTCTTTGGAATTAAAGGAATTGGAATCTTAATAAAAAAAGATAAAATAAACTTAGAACCACTTATACACGGAGGGAAAAGTACAACAGTCTATAGAAGTGGAACACCAGCCCTACCACTTATAGTATCAACTGCAAAAGCATTAAGACTAGCAAGCAGTGACATTTCAAAAAAATATGAATATATACAAAAATTAAATGATTTTCTAAAAAAAGAACTAACAAACATAGATGGAGTATATATTAATAGTAATAATAATTGTATACCTCATATACTTAATATTAGTGTTTTAGGAATCAAACCAGAAACATTTTTACATGCATTAGAAAAATACGAAATATATATTTCAACCCAAACAGCTTGTTCATCAGAAAAGGCTATCTCATCTTCAGTACTAGCCTTAACAAATGACATAGAAAGAGCTAAATCAAGTCTAAGAATAAGTCTTTCTTATATAACCACAAAAGAAGAAATCGAAAAATTTATGGAAATATTCAAAAAATGTTATAGTGAGTTAAAATTAAAATGATTAAAAAACCAATGATAAAATTCTTAGAAGAAAAAAAGATTGATTTTAACGATTCACCATTAAAAGGTATATTTAGTGACGAAGAAACAAAAGACCTTAATTATAAAAATATTGAATTTAATGAATGTATATTTAATAAAGTAATAATAAAAGGAGTCTTAGAAAAAACTACCTTTGTTGATGTAATATTTAACAATTGTGATCTTTCTAATTGTGACTTCTCAAACTCTACTTTAATAAGAGTAGAATTTAACAACTGCCGACTAGTGGGAACAGACTTTTCATTTTCTAGTTTAAGAGAAATTAAATTTGAAGACACACTTATGGATTATATTAATTTTAGTTTATCTAAATTAAAGAAAATTATTTTTAAAGGAAATAAGATGAATTATTCATCTTTTGTCGATACAGAATTTTTGCAAGTTAGTTTTTTAAAAAATTGTCTTAATAATAGTGATTTTATTAATTCTAAACTTGAAGGGCTTGATTTTAGTGACTCAGAAATCGAAGATATAAACGTCACAGTTGACTGTCTAAGAGGAGTTAGTGTAAATAGTTTTCAAGCATCTGAACTAGCAAGATATATAGGAATAATAGTAAAATAGGAGATATTTATGGAAATAATAAAAATAGGAGCCGTATGGTGTCCAGCATGCCTTGTAATGTATAAAATATGGGATAAAGTAAGAGAAGAATATCCAAACATTAAAATAACTTCTTATGACCTTGATATGGACTCATTAGAAATAGAAAAATACAATGTAGGAGCCACATTGCCAGTTATTATAATAACTAAAGAAGGCAAAGAAATAAAAAGATTAATCGGTGAAAAGAAATTTGAAGATATTAAAAATGCCATAATAGAAGTAGGTAACTAATGAAAAAATATTTAGTAATTATTTTAGCAATCCTACTAGTACCTTTTAGTGTTAACGCTAAAGACAAATACGAAGATAAAATATATGATATAGTAGGATTAGAAAAAAGTAAAACAGTAACTATATACTTATTTCATAGTGAAATATGTACACACTGTAAACACGAAATAAGTTTTTTAAAAGATTTAAAATCAAAATATGGTTCTAAAATAGACATAAAGAAATTTCAAACATTTAAAAATGATAAAAACTTAAAACTATCCTATCTCGCTAAAGAAAGAATGGGAACTAATGAAAATGGAGTTCCATTTACAGTAATAGGAGATAAATATTATTTAGGTTTTTCAAATACCATAGGAGATCAAATAGCACAGGATATAGATGAATTTCTATACAACAAAGATAGATTAGGTACACATATAAATATCCCATTTATTGGTAAAGTTAATCTAGAAAAATTAAGTATTCCATTTGTTGCTATTATACTTGGTGTATTAGATGGATTTAATCCATGTGCCATGTGGATATTATTATTCTTAATTAATATGCTCTTTAACATGAAAGACCGAAAGAAAATGTGGATAATTGGCTTAACATTCTTAACAACTAGTGCCTTTGTATATTTTCTTGCAATGCTTGGATTATCATTTGTTTTAGGGCTTACAGCAACATTGTTTATTCAAAGGATAATTGCATTGGTAGCTATTATTGGAGGAGCAGTTAACCTTAAAACATTCTTTCAGACCAAAGATGAAGGATGCCATGTAGTAGATAGCAATAAAAGAAAAAAATACTTTTCCAAAATTAAAAAATTTACAACCGAAAAAAATATATGGATAGCATTATTTGGTGTAATGACCTTAGCAGTTAGTGTTAATCTAGTAGAACTAGCGTGTTCTGCTGGTTTCCCAACAATCTTTGTTTCAATATTAGACATTAATAATATAAAAGGAATAGAAAATATCTTTTACCTATTCTTATATATAATATTCTTCCTAATTGATGATGTAATTGTATTTGTAGTAGCCATGAAAACCCTTACCCTTACAGGATTTACAACAAAATACAATAAACTATCACACTTAATAGGTGGAATAATAATGATTTTAATAGGCTTACTTTTAATATTTAAGCCAGAATGGATAATGCTTAATTTTTAAAATATTATGAATAAAATGCTTTAAGCATTTTTTTTGTTTTTATTAATATATTTAATAAGGAGGTTATTATGAAAAATAAAAATATTTATCTTGTACTAGCAATGATTCTAGGTACTATCTTTGGAATATTTTTTAAAGAAGCATCTATATTTATAAAACCACTAGGAACTCTTTTTATAACTCTAATGTTTGAAATTGTTGTACCCCTAGTATTTTTTACCATAACAAGCAGTATAATGAAAATGAAAAAAAATCATCAATTTGGTAAAGTAATGAAAAAAACAGTTCTATATTTTGTTATAACAAGTTTAATAGCAACACTCTTTATGCTAGCAGTTGTTATCTTTATAAACCCTGTAGGCAAGTTTGATTTTATTGAAAATGCCGTGAAATTAGAAAAATTGAACTTTTTAGAACAAGTAGTCAATGCAGTAACAGTAACAGACTTCTATTTACTATTTTCAAAATCACACATGTTAGCACTTATTATTTTTGCCATTACCTTTGGTTTTTTATCAAATGACGAAAAATTTAATAAAGCATTTTCTAATATATCAGATATTTTAATGAAATTAGTAAATATAATTATGATTTATGCCCCAATCGGAATATTTGCATATTTTGCTAATATTATTGTCGACTATGGAGCAGAAATAATAGGAAGTTACGCTAAAACAATGATTCTTTTCTATATTGTATCTATTATTTACTTCGTAATTGTTTATACAATTTATGCATATAGATATAACAAGGTTGATGGTATCAAATTGTTTTATAAGAATATTACACCATCATTTATTTGTTCATTAGGAACTTGTTCCTCATTAGCGAGTCTACCAACTAATCTAAAAACAGCAGAAAATATGGGAATAGATAATAATGTAAAAGACATAGTTCTTCCACTCGGAGCAACTGTTCACATGGAAGGATCGTGCATGAGTTCTATATTAAAAATCTTCTTCTTATTTACAATATTTAATATACCATTTTCTTTTTTCAGTATAGTAGTAGCAGTAATTATATCTATACTAAGTGGGGTTGTAATGTCTGGAATTCCAGGTGGAGGTTTAATAGGTGAGATGCTTATAGTTTCTCTTTATGGGTTACCCTCAAGTGCATTTGCAATAATCTCTACTATTGGATGGTTAGTTGACCCTCCAGCTACAATGCTAAATGTTACAGGTGACATATCAACAGCACTTTTAATAAACAAAGACCTTAACAAAGTATAAAAAATTTGTTATAATAATATAGAGGTGATAGAATGTATGAAAATAAAAAAATATTCATATTAGGTATGGCAAGAAGTGGGTACGAAGTTGCAAAACTACTTAGTAAACATAATAATGAAATAATAATAACTGATATGAAAGAACAAGATGAAAAACAAGTATTAGAATTAACTAATTTAGGAATAAAATTTATTATATCTGATGAACCAGAAAATATACTAGATGAAACATACAATGTCTTAATAAAAAACCCAGGAATAAGAAGAGACCATAAATGTGTGTTAAAAGCACGTGCTTTTAATATTCCAGTGGTAAATGAAGTTGAAGTGGCTTATAGTTTTCTTGATAAGGACGTTAAAATAATAGGAATAACAGGCTCTAACGGCAAAACCACTACTACTACTATGACATTTGACATAATGAAAGAAGCAGGCTTAAAAGTGCATCTAGGTGGAAATATAGGCTATCCTGTATCCTCATTAGTAGAAAAAACAAAAAAAGGAGATATTCTAGTATTAGAAATATCAGATCATCAATTAGTAGATATGTATGACTTTAAAACAGATATAAGTGTTTTAACAAATCTTTATGAAGTACACTTAGATTTTCACGAAAGTTATTCAGTTTATAAAAACATGAAAAAGAAAATATTTAATGAACACACAAATAAAGAAATAGCTATATTAAATAAAGATAATGAAGATGTCATTACTTTAACTAGCGATATAGAAAGCAAAAAACTATACTTTTCAAGTAAAGAAGATGCCGACTGTATGATAAAAAATGATGCCATATTTTATAAGGGAAAAGAAATAATAAAATTAAAAGATATTAAAATAAAAGGAACCCATAACTATGAAAATATTATGTGTACCATAATGATAGTAAAACAATTTAATGTATCTAACGAAAAAATTTTTAAAGTACTTAATAAATTTGGTGGAGTAGAACATAGAATAGAATATGTCCAAACAATTAATGAAGTAGAATATTATAATGATTCAAAAGCAACTAATGTAGACTCAACTATTATTGCCCTAGATTCATTTAAAAATCCAACTATCTTACTTCTAGGAGGATTAGATAGAGGACACTCATTTAATGAACTAAAGGAACATTTATCAAATGTATCTGAAATAATTTCTTATGGTGAAACAAAAAATAGAATAAAAGAATTTGCAGATTCAATAAAAATAAAATGTACCGTAAAGGAAACTTTAGAAGAATCAACTAATTTAGCAATAAAACATGCAAAAAAAGGAGATACAGTACTTCTTAGTCCTGCATGTGCTTCATGGGATCAATATAAAACATTTGAAGATCGTGGAGAAGAATTTAAGAAAATAGTATTTAAAGCGGTAAAATAAAAAAGCTTTATCTCGAAAGAGATTTAGCTTTTTTAAATGAAGTAAAACTATAATTGTCCTCATTTTCTTCATAATACTTTGTAATATCTAGTGGAAAAATTATTTCTCCATCTTCGTTTTTATTCTCAGTTATATTATAATTTTCATTATAAATATTTATATTCATTTCTGTTCTTTTTAGTTCTTCCTTGTAATAGTTTAATGATTCATATTGTTTTTTTGTGATTACTTCAGGAATAAATAGAGTTCCTCTTAATAAATGGTCTTCATTAAATGGATTTTTTGAACTAGTATTTAAAAAGATTATATTGTTAGTTTTAATAAGTGCCATTAAATAATTATAAACATCTGAGCCTTCAATTTTCGGATTATACCAATGTTTAATTCTTTTATTATATATATAGTCTAAGGCTTTCCAATGATAATTATATGTCTCATTTTTTTGTACAGCAATTAATTTGCCATCCATATTTTTATTTTCTGATGATTGGATTACAAATACAAGTAAGTCTAAATAATCATGAAAAGCATAAGAATTTAAAAACTTTTCCATAACTTTTCCTCCTTAATTAAACACTATAATAATTTATTTGTTATAATTTGTCAAATCGGTTCATAATGAAATATGGAGGATATATGAAAATAAAAGATATAAAAGCAAGAGAAATATTAGATTCAAGAGGAAATCCTACTATAGAAGTTGATACAATCCTGGAAAGTGGTGTAATAGGAAGATATTCTGTACCAAGTGGAGCATCAACCGGAAGTAAAGAAGCATTAGAATTAAGAGATAATAATAAACGATATAATCGTCTAGGAGTAATAGATGTAATAGATAAAATAAATACAGACCTAAAATTTTCAGTTATTGGAGAAAATGTTTTCAATCAAAAAAAAATAGATAAAATTCTTATCAAAAAAGATGGTACTAAAAACAAATCTAAATATGGCGCTAACGCTATTTTAGGAATATCTTTATCAGTCTTAACAGCAGCATCCTTAGAGAAAAAAGAACCAATCTATAAATATGTAGGTTCTAAAGATATAATGCCAAGAATTATGGTAAATATTATTAATGGAGGAAAACACGCAGATAATAATTTGGAATTTCAAGAATTTTTATTAATTCCTATAAATAAAAGAATATCTGAACAAATTAGAATGTCATCTGAAGTATTTCATACTCTTAAAAAGATTCTAAAAGAAAAAGGTTATACTGTCTCCGTTGGGGACGAAGGAGGGTTTGCTCCTAAGTTAGAATCAAATATAGAAGCAATAAAAATAATTATAGAAGCAATAAAAAAAGCCGGATATACCCCTAAAAAAGACTTTTATTTAGGATTAGATGTAGCCGCTAATGAATTCTTTGATGGTAAAAAATATATAATAAATGGAGTTTCTTATAAAACAAACGAACTAGTAACATACTATAAAAGATTAATAGAAAACTATCCCATCATTTCAATCGAAGACCCATTTTATGAAAGAGATTTTAAAGGATTTAGAGCATTAACAAAAGAAACTAAAATTCAAATCGTAGGAGACGACTTATATGTAACAAATAAAGACTATTTAAAAGTAGGTGTTAGAGAAAAACTTACCAATACCATCTTAATTAAGCCTAATCAAATAGGAACATATACTGAAATGCTGGAAACTATAGATTTTGCAAAGAAAAACAAAATAAGAACAATTATATCACATCGAAGTGGAGAAACTGAGAACACCATAATAGCAGACTTAGCAGTTGGATTGAATCTTGGTCAAATTAAGTGTGGTTCAATGTCAAGAAGTGATAGAACCGCTAAATATAATCAATTAATAAGAATAGAAGAAGAAATAAAAGAGAAAATAAAATATTAACTCTCTTTTAATTTATAGTACGCACTAATGAAATAGAGTAGGTTCTTAGAACAATGTATTTAGTTAGTA
>JAVWTD010000043.1:0-8992 GCA_036667875.1 Bacilli bacterium | reverse complement strand
CCCTTTAAATATATCATATTATTATTTATATTGCAATATATTTTTTAATTTTTTTCGAAAAATCTCTTTTTGTGTTATAATTTAATAAATAGGAGGATTAAAATGAAGGATAATTTTAAAAAATATTTGTTTCTTTTTTTAGGATTTTTACCATTCGTGTTTGAGTTAATTAAAGTTTTTGAAGAGACAAAAAATTTTTCTAATATTTTTTTAAATATTTTTATGCTTTCAAATTTTATTAAAGAAAACTTTAATATTATACATGTAATTGGTTTAATATTAATATTCTTAGGGTTGATTGAAGATAGGTCAAAGAAAAATGGAAAAATTATTTTAGTTACCGGTTTATTTCCAGTGATTGCTATTTTAATTGGTGGAATTATTTCTATCTTTACTGGTTTTTCTTTTATAATTAATTATACTGGGTTTGAATCATTTTTTGTTTTTATTATTTCATCCTTATGTGTAGCTTGGCCGTTATTAGGAATTTCCTTGATATTTCTAATAGCTAGTGTAATTAATTTTATTGAATAAAAAAGAAACAAATTTGTTTCTTTTTCTTTTCCTTATTTTACTTCTTCTAGTTTAACACTAACTAGTTTTGAAACGCCGGATTCTTGCATAGTTATCCCATATAATGAGTTAACGAATTCCATTGTTTTCTTTTTATGTGTGATTAGAATAAATTGTGTTTTTTCTTTTAATTTGTTTAAGTATTCTCCGAATGAATTAACATTGGAGTCATCTAAAGCAGCTTCTACTTCGTCTAAGATACAAAATGGAACTGGTCTTGATTTAAGTATGGCAAAAAGTAAACTAATGGCTGTGAATGTTTTTTCTCCTCCGGATAACAATTGTATTGTGGTCAATTTTTTTCCTGGTGGTGATGCTATTATTTCTATTCCTGTTTCTAATATATTGTTAGGGTCAGTTAGTTTAAGTTCTGCTTTTCCGCCTTTAAATAGTTCTACAAAGGTTTCACTAAAGTTCTTTTTGATTATTTCAAATGTTTTTATAAATTCATCTTCCATAACTGAATCCATTTCTCTAATAATTTCAAGTAAGGTATCTTCTGCTTTTTTTAAATCTTCTTTTTGTCCTATTAAAAATTGATAGCGAGTACTTACTCTATCGTATTCTTCAATGGCATTTATATTTACCATTCCTATTTCTTTTAATTTTCTTTTTAAACTTAATACTTTTGTTCTAGCACTAGAAATATCTATATCTAAAATAAATTCGCTTATTGCTTTTTCAAAAGTTATATTATATGTTTCATTTAATGTGTTTAATAAATTATCTAGTTTAACGTCTAATCTATTAACATCTACTTCTAGGTTATTTAATTCTTTGTTTTTTGCATTAATTATTGTGTTTTCTGATTTTTGGGTATGTTCAAAAGTTTCTAATTCATCTCTTGCTGTTTCTATATCATTGGTTAGTTTTTGTAAATCTAATAAAACTAATTCTTTTTTTGATACTTCTTCATAATATTCTTTTAATATTTGATTCTCTTCATTTGATAAATTATTATTCATCATATTATTAATGCTTTTTATTTCACTAGTTATATATTCTATATTATTAGATAAGTTTTTTGCTAATGCTTCTTTATTTTTTATGTTCTCTAGTAGTAGCATTCTATCTTTATTAATGAGGTATATTATATCATCTTCTTTTGCAATATAAGAGTCAATTATATTTATTTCATCTTCTATTTTTTTTGTTTCTTTTAAGATGTTTTTTTGTTCTTCTATTAAATTATCTAATTCATATTTTAATGAAATTGTATTTTTAATATTTGCAGATGTCCCTCCAGTAAGAGATCCTCCAACATGAAGAATTTGACCATCAAGGGTAACTACTCTATAGCGATAGTTAGTCTTATTACTTATAAAGTTTGCACTATTTATGTCTTCTGCTACAATTATATTACCTAATTGATTTTCAATAATTTCTTTATAAATCGGATCATATTTTACAAGGTTAGATGCGATTCCAATAAAACCATTTAAGTTTTTTTCATTCGTTAATTCTATTTTTCTTCCTTTAATTATATTTAATGGAAAAAATGTTGCTCTTCCTAAATTATTTGATTTTAAGTAGTTTATAGCATCTTTTGCAGATGATTCATCAGTAACTATTATATTGTTAGTATTATTTCCTAGTGCTACAGATATGGCTGTACTATAGACATCTTCAACTTCAATTATGTTTCCAATTACATTTTTAATTCCTCTTAATTTAGGATTATTTAATATTGATTTTGTAGCGTATGGTAATATTCCATTATTTTCTATATTATTTTTTAGAATATCAATTTTGCTTTTCAAATTATTTTCTCTTCTAAATAAATTACTTAGGCTTATTTCATATCTGTTTCTTTCTTGCTTTAAATTAGTTATTTTAGAATATGAAATTTTATATTTTGTATTAAATTCTGTTATTTCAATGTTTTTTAAAGTTATTTCATTATCATTTGAAATGAGTTCATTTTCAATCGTTAGTTCTTTTTCTTTTAAATCTACTAGTGATTGGTGAAGTTTTGTGTCTTCTACTTTATATTTTTGTCTTTCTAAAATTATATTTTTTCTACTATTAATCTTTTCTACTTTTTCTGTTGTTTCTAGTAAAACTTTGTTTTTAGAACTTATTTTTTCTTGGTATTCACTAATTTTATGTTTTAGTTTTTCTAAATTAGCGTCATCTTTATTATTTTTAGTGGATAAGTCTAAGAGTTCTCTTTTTATTGTTTCTATTTCTTCTTTTTTTTGTTTATATATATTTGAGTCTACTCTTATATCATTTGCTATTAATGATACTTCTAGTGATTCTAGTTCTTTTTTTAACATTAGGTATTCTTGGGCTTTTTCTTTTTGTTCTTTTAAGGGGTTTACTTGAATTTCTAATTCTGTAATTATATCTTCTACTCTAGTCATATTGTCGTTTGTTCTGTCTAGTTTTCTTAGGGCTTCTTCTTTTCTTTTTTTATACTTTAAAACGCCTGCTGCTTCTTCAAAGATTACTCTTCTGTCAGTAGGTTTATTAGATAATATTTCTTCTATTTTTCCTTGAGATATGATATTAAAACTTTCTTTTGCTATTCCTGTATCCATCATTATTTCTACTATGTCTTTAAGTCTACATCTTTCGTTGTTTAGATAATATTCGTTTGTTCCATCTCTATAAACTCTTCTTTTTATAGTGACTTCATTGTAGGATACATTAAGATAGTGATCACTATTATCAAATACTAAAGTAACACTAGCAACGTTTACTGGATTTCTTGATTTAGACCCTGAAAAAATGACATCAGTCATGTTATCAGTTCCTCTTAAGGATTTTACTGATTGTTCTCCTAGTACCCATCTAACAGCGTCTACAACATTACTCTTACCAGACCCATTTGGTCCTACTATTCCAGTTATATCATTCTCAAAATTAATTACTATTTTATCTGCAAAGGATTTAAATCCATGAGCTCTTATTTCTTTTAAATACATTCTACCACCCTAAACTACTTTTAATTATATCAATAAATACATAAAAAAACAATAAAGCACGGTTACATTTACAGAATTATTCTGGAAACACAAAAACGGGTAAATTTATAAAGTATCAACTTTTAATTATATTCTTTATATCCTAATTTAATAATTACATATTAAAAGAATGATTAAAATCATTCTTTATGAATTATATAATATATCTACATAGTATCTAGTTTTAATTTATTTACATAGTATCTAGTTTTAATTTATAAACCAAGTCGTCTATTTTAATTTTATAATATGTATTATTCTCAATGTCATAAAAATCATCTTCATATTTTTTATTATAAATATTTTTAGATATACCGTTTATTTTAGTATCTTTCTTTAAATCATTACCTTTCATTAAAAAAGTACAATTCTTATTTATACATAAATCTATGCTAAATGACTTTCCTATAAGTTTTTCATTTAATATATGTAAATCTGAAGAATAAAATTCTTGTTTTCTACCATATATCATTGAAAATGGTTCTATAACAAAAAGATTATCTTCATAATGATATATAATTGGATATTGTTTTTTTTGGATTATTAATAGATAACAATTTTCTAAAATTAGTATTGTGGCAATAATTATTATAATAATATTTTTTTTCATTTTATAAACAAATTTGCCTTACCATAAAAATTGAATCTGTAAAGCTTTGACCATTTTGCCACCAAAATTCACCATTTGTTTGTGGGAAAATCCCATTAGGATATGGTGTAGCAGGATCTACTACGTTATCTACATGATAATAACTACCACAGAGATTATAAGGATTTGTAGCTGTTTCAATTGTTAAAATCTCAACTACAGATAATACCAAACCTGAATTAATATTAAATTTTGCTAATTTTGTATAGTATTCAGGTAACTCTCTTACTGATGAATCCATATATGTTAAAAATGTAGAATCTGTCGTTGATACGGTAACATTTGAATAATTATTACCCTTCCATACTAATCCAATATAATCAGAACTTTTTTTACCAGGTGTATTTTTCCATATAACATGCATCCTTGGGTAATACTTACCATTTTGTGCATTTACAGAAATAATAATTTTCACATAATTATCTTCGCTTGTAGTTAATGGTTGTACTATGCTAGTGTTATAATACTCTATTTTAGTAATTTCATTATCTATACCAGAGTAACTAGTTTTATAATATTTAATTGTTGATTTAATACTATTTAAATCAACATTTGAATATTGTTCGATTTCATTTTGTGACAAATTTTTTATTTCACTGTCTGTATAACCGATTTTCTTTAAAACTTTCCTGCTATTATCATTCTTTGCAAAAACATTAGATGAAAAAGCAATAAATATCAAAAAACCTAAAATTATTCTTTTCATTTTATCTACCTACTTTCTTAATATTATATAATCCAACTTTATTATATCACATAGTACTAATTAATCATTACTATATTTGTTACTTTTTACATTTTTTTTTAAGAATAAGTCATTTGAATTAGTAAATGCAACCTTAAATTTTACTGTAGTTGCATTTAATCGTACAATCTTTAAAGTTGCGTTTAATCATACAAAGCTATATAATAATCCTTACTTGTTGGTATATTAAGGAGAAATACTAAAATGAAAAATAAGTATAAAAGTTAAGAAGACAGATATTAAAAAACTAATCTATTTACTTATTAAACAGATTAGTAAAGAGTATTTTTAACTTCCTATTATAAGAAAGGCTAAGGCTTCTGATGTTTCATAAAGTATGTCTTTTATATAGAATATAATATTTTTTATTATGTTTGTCTTTTTGTTTTCTACATCTATTATTAAGAAATCATTATCTATATTTTTAACAGTACATTTGTATCTTTCATATCTTTGAATTAAATTAGAGATATCTACATCTTTATTATCTAAAAACAATATTACTTCTTTATTTGTTAAGTCTATACTATTTTTAATAAGCGTTTTTAAATGTTTTAAGACACTTGAATATTCAAGAAAAGTATAATCTATATTTTCTTTTTTAAAATGTTTATATATTTTTTTTACTTTTACTGATTTATTGTTAAATACTTTTTTGTTTCCTTTTTTGCCTTTATTTGTTAAGACAAAAACATCTTTTGTTTTTTTGTTTTCTTTGAATAGTTTCAATAATTTTGAATCAGCTGAAAATCCTATTGATAAGATGTTTCCTGATATTCTCTTGGCATATTTGATAAGTTTATTATTCATTTTTACCTCCAACAATGTCATTAATGATATAAGACGCTATTAAAAGTCCTGCTGTTGATGGAACAAATGAGTTTGATGCAATTATATTTGTATTAGTTTTTATTGGTTGTTCTTTACTTGCAACGACAATTATTTTGTTTTTTATTTTCTCATCTTTTACCATTTTCCTTAATATTCTTGCTATTGGATCATATTCTGTTTTTCTTATATCTGTTATTTCTAGTTTTGTTGGGTCTAGTTTGTTTCCAGTCCCCATGGATGATATTAATTTAATGTTTTTAGAAGATGCGAATCTGATAAGTTCTTTTTTGACTTTTAATGTGTCACATGCATCTACTATATAGTCTACTTTATGTTTGTTTAATATGTCATAAATATTTATTTCATCTAATAAAATAGGATACTTTATTATATTACATGATGGGTTTATGTCTTTTATTCTATCGTAAGCCACGTCTACTTTAAGTTTTCCAATATTTGAGTGTAGCGCAATGATTTGTCTATTTATGTTTGTTATATCAATTTTATCATTATCAATTATAATTAAATTACCTACTCCACTTCTAGCTAAGGCTTCAAGAGCGTAACCTCCAACTCCACCTATTCCTATTATTAAAATAGTTTTATTTATTATATTATCTATATCTCCTACTAACAACTTTAGTCTGTCAAATTCCATTTTTATCACCTGTAATAATATTATATCACAGGACAAAAAAAAACCCAAGAAATCGGCACTCGTTAACGATAAAACCCGGTCGCCCAGGGTGGATATCCCCTCAATTACTTTAGGATTCTTAAAACTACGTTTAAGTATTCAACACCATAATTGATTTAGATTTCCTATATTGTTAATTAGTAGGTTTTTCTAAAATGAGTAAACCTTATCTCTTAGGTATTTTAAGTATAACATATAAATATTATTAAATCTATAAATTAGACACTACTTTACACATCATAATTTTCTAAAAAAGAATGAACTTCATTTTTCTTCTTGTATCCTAAAACAGTATTTAGGTTAACATTAAATTGTGAAGCAAAGATACATTTATCTGCATCTTTATACATTTCATTAAGTTTTAAAATTAGTTCTTTTACTTCTTTTCTTTTGCCTATATCTTTTTTTGTTAATTTACAGGCACAACCAATAAATTCTAAGTTATTACTTTTTTTAAAATTGATAATATCTTTTTCTCTTACAAAGAATAATGGTCTAATTAGTTCCATGTTTTCAAAGTTATCACTTTTAAGTTTTGGAACCATGCTAGAATATTGTCCATTATAAAGTAAATTCATCATAATAGTTTCTATTACATCATCAAAGTGATGACCAAGGGCTATTTTATTACATCCTAAACTTTTAGCGTAACTATAGAGGTATCCTCGTCTCATTCTAGCACATAGATAACATGGATTTTCTATTGTTTCGGTAATTTCAAATATAGGTGTTTCAAAAATATGAGCATCTATTTCCATTAATTTTAAATTGTCTTTAATTTTTTCTAAACTTTCTTTTGAATATCCCGGATTCATTACAATGAATTCTAAATCATAATGAAATTTTCCATGCCTTAATAATTCTTGCATACATTTTGCTAATACAAAGGAATCTTTTCCTCCACTTATGCAAACTGCTATTTTGTCGTTTTCTTTTATTAGTTCAAATTCTTTTACTGCTTTTACGAATTTTCCCCATATTTCTTTTCGATATTTTTTTATAATTGATTTTTCTATTTCTTTATTCATTTTTTCACCTTTTTACGCTATTGATGTTATTGTTTCTAAACAAGATTCTGTAAATTGTAAAGGGGTAATGTATTTATCTATATTTGTCCATCCTTGATAAATGAATGGTCCATTACAAAATGCTTTTTTCCCAACATTTGTGACCTTTGATTTATCTCCTAGTTGTAGTTCAGTACCTGTACTTGTTATTCCAAAGAAGGCATCTTCTCCAATTGAGGTTAAGTTTAAAGCATTTGATAAATCTACATTTATTAATGATGTTCCATTAAATGCTCCTGTATCTATTACTGATAACGAAGTAAGACTTTTAAAGTTAAATTCCTTTAAAGGAGTGTTAAAGAAACTATATGATCCTATAATTGAAAGGTTATTATTTGTTGAAATTGAAACTGTTTTTAAGTTTTTATTTCCTACAAAGGCTCCTTCTTTTATTTCTCTTAAACTATTATTTTTACCTAAATTAAGTAGTTTTATGGAACTTCCTGCAAAGGCATTATCTCCAATAGTTTCTAATGTACTTGGTAACATTAGACTTTTTAAACTATTGTTACTAACTATTCCTTCAACAGCATTTTTTATTAAGCATATTTCATTAGGCTGTTTTATATATGTACTTGGTTTTACTGTTTTAGTAAGAAACTTATCACTACTACAATAATACTCAAATCCATCAGAAACAAAGGCATTTGACGCTATATTTTTAACATTAACACCATTTATTTTTTCAGGTATTACTACATGACTTGAACATGTTTGATAGTCATATTTTTCTATTGTTCCTGTACTTGGAGTAAAAGTAAAACATGAATCTTTTGTTTCACAATTACCTTTACTTATATTTAAGTCGTCAAGTGTACCATTAGCACAGTATAAGCCATTACTTAATAATTGTAATTCAAATTGACCATTCGCAGTATTATATAGTAATACTCCACTATTATATTGCTTTCTATTTTTAATTTTTAATTTTTGATTAGATACTTCTAGTCCTTCGACTGGGAAGTTTTCATAGTCATTTTCTGCGTAGAATGTTTGACCTGCTTTTAGTATTCCTTTCGCAGACTCTTTAAATGTACTTTTTTTAAATTCTTCTTTTATTGTACCCATTACTGGAACTGCTATAAGTGCAATGATTCCAAGTAAAATAAAGACAGCAAGAAGTTCTGTTAATGTAAATCCTTTTTTCATATTATCACCATATTCATTATAACACGAAAAAGAATAAAACTAAATACTCGAGTTTTATTCTATTTTTCCATTTGATATTTTAATGGTTACATCTATTAGTTTTTCTATATCTTCTTTATAATGAGTAGCTATTATTATTATTTTATCTTTTTTTATTTTTTTTAAATGTTCTCTTATTTTAATTATACTTTCTTCATCAAGACCATTAAAGGGTTCATCAAATATCATTATTTTTGGATTTTCCATTAAAACCTGGGCTATACCTACTTTTTGTTTCATACCTAATGAATATTTTTTCATTTTTTTATTAGC
>JAVWTD010000042.1:1324-9125 GCA_036667875.1 Bacilli bacterium | reverse complement strand
TTGACAACTTTGGTCTAAACTTCCTTTTACTTCTTGACCACTTTGGTATAAATTATGTTTTATTTTCATAAGACCAATATAAACATCTCCGTCAAAGTCGCTAAAATCTAATTCATTTAATATTAAATTACCATCTTTACTAACTCTATTTTCAATCAACCAATTTTTTGCTTCTTCTATTGTTTTCATTTTATTTCCTCTATTCTTTCCTTTACATTTGTTAATATTTCTTCCTTAATACTTGAAAATGATGAATAGCTAAACTCACTGCTTATTTCTAACAGTTCTGATGTCCTCTTTTTACCTACCATCTTACTATTCTTTACTACCCATTCATTCAATAATTTTAATGGGCTTTTAGAATACTCTAAGTACATAGTATCTTTGTTTGTTTTATCAAGAGCAAGTGATTTTATTTTTGCATACTCCTCTTCTTTATTAAGCCCTTTATTAACTATTGAAGCTTGAACCATATCTGTCTTAAATGCCTTAGTTGAACCTGAAACAAGTATTTCTTTTTCAGTGCCAATAAATGTATCTTCATCTAGTTCATGCTTTTCTAAGAAGTGCTTTGCATAGCCCACTGAGAACTCTTTTGATGCTTCTTTATAGAAGTCATCTATCTTTAATGTGTCTTTAGTTTTAGAGGTAATACTTGTTTCTACTATTGAGAAATCAGACTTCAAACTTAAAAGTGCATCGGCAGTTAGGTCTAGTAGGTCATAATAGTTTATCGCCCTTCTATCACGGTCAAGTGATACTGAATCAGAATTGAAGGAGTAACCATATTTAAATGTATCATCTTTTTGTATAAACAATCCTTCTACATAGAATCTTCCTTCTTGCGATGAGTCCAATAATATTTTTCCGTAATCTGTATCAACTGTTCTACCTATATGTTTTCCTAACTGTTCTGATAGTACTAATGAGTTTTTCTTTAACATTTCTGTGTCCAATGAATTTATGCCTGATATTGAGAATCTTAACTCCCCAAAACTATCATAAGGTTCAATTGATATCTTCAATACTTCAGTACCATACTTCTTTGACATCTCAAAATAAGGTGTCCACAATTCTTCTTGATTGTATATTTTTACATTAAGACCTAATCTCAATAGAACTAATAATGCTAATTTATACCCCTCGCCATATTTTCCAATAGAACCGTCTGATTTAACTGAGTTACCCAATACCAAACTGCTTATAGGCAATTTGAATTCCCCCAAGTTTGATATATCAAGTGTTCCATTATCATAACTTATTTTTATTTTGTTTCCGTCTTTACTTGAATCTTGAGCATTTTGAAGTATTTCTCTTATTGCTTCCCATAATCCCCAAGTACATACATAGTTTTTTGATATACTTAATTCTAAATTACTAACTTTTTTCATAATTTTTCCTCCTCAAATAATTATTTTACATTATTATCATCAAACCCATCATTAAACTTAAAATCTACTATTACTAATTTGTATCCCCCAAAAATCCTAGATTTAATATCTTCTAAATTAAATTTATATTTATTACCTATTACAATGATATCTTCTTTTATTAGTTCAGGTAATTTTTCGAAACAGTCTGTTTCAAATACAGACATACCATCTAATTTATGTGCGATAAAACTCTTTCCTAAATTGGAATCACCTTGAAAAATCCATACAGGTCTATTATCATTTGCTCTTTTTGATTTATAAAATAGTTTTTCGTTGATTGTATATCCACCACTTGGATAATAACAATCATCCCCATTACTACTTACCGAAAATACAAAATTAGTGATAAATATATCATCATATTTTTCGTAATTTTTTACTTCAATGTCATCTAGTTCATATTCTTTATAAGGCAAATAATCAAAGCTACCAAATTGTTCTACTTCTTCAACTTTGATATTTCCAAAGCTTGCAATACACCAACCGCTTCCACATTCGCCGTAACTTTCTTCTAAAGATATTTTAATTTTTTTACCATCAGATAAGATAGCAAATAAAATATGCCTTTCCATTTCTTCGTCATAATATTCAAATTCACAATTATGACCTCTAATGTTTTCGCCAATATATATTATTTTTGTCATTCCAATTATTCGCATAACTTTCTCCTATAATCGTGTACAATAGTCTCAATATTATATTGTACCTATTTCATAAATATTTTGTTCATGTTTTGTATCTATATCTGCTTGTTTAAATATTCTACATGTTTTTTATCGATTTTTCAGCTTGCTTTTTTGTTTTAAAACAAAATCCTCTTTTTCATTTTATTTCATCGAAACTATCTAAAAATTGTCTTTTTAAAACTGATGGTTCACACCCTATACAATGAGAAACATAATAATAATAATCTCCGTATTCAGGGCGATATTTTAAACCCGTTAAATCCATTTTTTAATCATCTCCTTTGCTAATTAAATAATATCACATATATTGCTATATGTCAAACTTTATTTTAATTATTTTTAATGATACTGTTTTTTTTGGTAATTGTTAATGCCCATTATAAGATCGTATTTATTTATTATAATTGCAACTTTCATATTATATTTATTGCTTATAAAAATCTGACCTCCTTTTTCGTTCACATCATAATCGCCATTTTTTAAATATTGCAGTAATTCTTTTATCATATTTTAAATCTCCTTACTATTAAATAGTATAATATTAATTTTGTGAAGTCAATAGCTTGTGCCAACTTTAATGAAAAGATTTTATCAAAAAGTAAAACTAGTTAATCAAAAAGAAAAATATCGGTTGACATTCAGCTCTTGCCGTTTTATACTTAAATGGAAAATAAAGGAGGAAACACAAAAAATGTACAGATTAAAAGAAAATAAAAAAGACATTGTCTTAGCCGGCAGAAAAATAATATATTGTGCCAACAAAATTAGGGTTTCAAAAGAGTATTTATCAAGCATTTTGAATAGAAAGCTTCCTTGCAGTGACCATATAGCTTTTAAAATAGTTGCTATTTTATGTAATGATTCTAGCCCTGAAATAACTGATTATTTTGAAAATGAAGAGTAGGAGAAAGGAATATGAATGAGAACATTAGCGAAAAAGACTTTATAAAATTAGTTACGACAGATGATAAGGTTGAACAAGCCAAGTTAGAAATAGAACTAAGAAAAACAGCTAGGGAAAACGGCATTGATAAGCAACAATTCAACAAAATGCTTTATGCTTGCAAAAGTAAATATGGTAAAAAAATGTTTGTCGACAATGAAATAATAGCTACTAATATACCGTTGCCGGGTCTTAATGGTGGTAGTTATGCCTGTAATGATGCCGGAGTTTCAAAGGATGGCATAATAGTTTGCTATCATCCGATTATACCTATAGAAATATATAGGAATTTAGATTCAGGCAAAGAGAAAATAAAAATATCGTTTTATAAAGACAACATTTGGAAAAGCACTGTTGTAGATAAGTCCGTAATATCTATTGCCAGCAAAATAATATATCTTTCTGATAAGGGAGTTGAAGTTACGAGCGAAAATTCAAAGTTGCTTGTGTCCTATTTTAATGAAATAATCAACATAAATAAAGATAAAATTATTGTTAAAGAAAGTGTTTCTCATATTGGTTGGAACAACGATTTATTTCTCCCTTATGATAAAGCAGGTATTTTTGACGGTGTGGAAGAATTTAAAAGTATTTATAACAGTTTAAAAGAAAAAGGATCGTATGATAAATGGTTTGATACCGTAAAATCAATAAGGGCAAAAAAAGAAATAAGAATTATAATGGCAACTACTTTTGCATCTCCACTTTTAGAAAAGCTTGATGTTCTTCCTTATGTATTAAATGTTTTTTCAAGCAAAAGTGGCAGTGGTAAAACGGTGGCTTGCATGAGTGCAATGAGTGTTTGGGGTTGCCCTAAACAAGGGTGTTTACAGTTTTCAACTAACAACACAGCAAACTTTTATATAAGAACTTCGGCATTCTTACGCAACATTACAGCATATTTTGATGAACTACAAATAATTAAGTATTCTAAAGATATCAAAATGGACAGTCTTGTAATGGATTTATGTAACGGAACAGAACGGGGTCGTGCAACAAAGGACAACGAAATAAAGGAAATAAAAACATGGAAAAACAACTTTTTATTTACTAATAATGAAAGGCTAGCCAAAGAAAACTTTGGGGAACAGACTTATAACCGTATAATCGACATGGAATGTAAGGGACAAATAATTGATAACGGTAGAGAAGTTGTTAAGTCAATTACTACCAACTATGGTTTTGCAGGAAAAATATATTTAAAACATATAAAATCAGCCGGTTTTGAGGCTATTTCAGAACGGTTTAAGCAATTGTATACAAATATACTAGCTAGCACTAATTCGACCGAGAAACAGGCTAATTCGTTTGCTAGCATACTAGTTGCTGATGAGCTATCAACTGAATGTTTATTTTTAAATGAAACACCTCTTTCAATTGAAGATATTAAAGAATTTATTAATGACAAAGACGAGATAAAAACATCGCTAAAAGCATATGAGTATTTAATAGACAAAATAAATATCAATGAGAAAAAGTTTAGCGAATATAAAAATGGCTACGGAGAAATATGGGGTTTAAAAACGGATTATAATTGCTCTATAAACAAAGAAGTTCTAGTTGATTTATTAAAAAAAGGCAACTTTGAGTTCGATTCCATTAAAAAAGAGTGGGTAGAAAGTGGGTTTTTAAAGAAAAATTCGCAAGGAAAATACTATTCTCAGACTTCTGTTAATGGGCAAAAAGGTAATTTTGTTAATATAAGTTTAGTGGATTTAAATAATTTCCAATAAAAAAAATAAGAAAGTAAGACAAAAAAGTTGCTAAAACTTTCTTTTTTTTGCAATTTTTTAGTTTTTTTAGGTTCCATTTTATAGTCAATAGGGGGCTTTTTTTATGGAAAACTTACTTTTTAATGCCAAATGTCTTACTTAATTAGCCAAAAAACATACCTCCAAATCTTCGCAAACCCTTATACAGCAACAAAAACTTACATACTTACCTAATTTCGGAGGCACCCCTCATATATATGAAAAAAAATACATATATTTAATTGTCTGAAAAATAATGCGCTATACGAAGTGGGTTGAGAATTAGGTAAGTTAGGTAAGACATTTATTAAGTAAAATCATTTATAACTATATAGTATATAGGTTTTAATAGATTATTTGTATTTTCAAAAAGTAAGTTTTTTAGGTTAAAAAGTAAGTATTCAGTATTAAAAAGTAAGTTTTATTGGAAAAAAGTAAGTTCGTCTCTTTTTGTTGCATTTACTATTGAATTACATTTCAGTATGGTGTATAATGGTAGATATACAGAAAGAGGGGTAAATTATGAACGACAAAATTAAATACCGTGAAATAAATCAGTGCAATATGTTTGGGGAAGTCTTAAAAAAATGGGGCAGTATAAAATCTATCGAAAATGAGCTTGGCATTTCAAACACTAGCATAAACTCTTGTTGCCGTGGTCGCAGAGGAAGTGCAGGTGGCTTCAAGTTTGAATATGCCGACTGTGACAGAAAAAAAGACTTTAAACAATTTGAAAAAGAAAGAAAGTTCAAAACAAACAATGGCGACATTATATTTTATCTAAAGTTCCTAGAGAATAAACTTCAAACCACTAATATCGGCGACATTATTTCATACTTGGAGAACAAAGACGCCGAAATGCTTATCAACACAAAAAATTAATTGCTAAATAGTTCGATCATCGGCTCTACAAACACATAAAGCACCCAACAAGCCCCTTATTACAAAATAAGGACCAACGGTGCCTCTTAACAAAAATCGACCCTAAGGAGGTTCAAAAATGCAAACCAAAGAAGATAAAATCACCGCCATCGAAAAAGCCCAAAAAGAAAAGCACCAAAAAAACAACCCCAAAAGCAATGTTGCCAACGCCAGAATTACTAGCCCAGACCAAATAACCAAAAAAAAACAGTCCACCTGCCTCCTACCCAAAGAACAACGGCTCGAAGTCGCATTCGCCCGTAGCAACAAACTCATGGCTAGCAAAGGTTTAACTGCCGATGCCAACGGTAATTCTTATTCGCCCGGTGTCAGCCGTGCCAAATACATGAACGACCCAGACACCAACGAGTTCCACAAAATTATAGTAGCACACTCATTCAACGAGTGCCAAAAGCCGATTGCTTTCGATTCGGTCGAAGATTTCTATTCGGAGTGCCAAGAGTACTTCACACTATGCTTTGAGTACATGAAAGTGCCCCTTATTACGGGCATTAGTGCCTACATGGGTGTTTCACCCTCAACTATCTACAACCATGCGGGAAATAGTGCCTCAAAATGGTTTGCCCCTTGCCAAAATTTGCTCAATGTAATGCACGATATAAACCAACAAGGAGCGGTCGAAGGACAGATACCTGCAACGGTCTATAAATACTTGTCGGGCAACTATTGGGGCATGAAAGATACGACCAATTTTGAGGTAACGGCAAAGCAGGGCGACAATGTTAGCCTTGACGAGCGGGAAAAGATGATAAAGGCATTGCAGGATGAGAACAGCGAGCAGAACGGTGCAGATTATTAGTTGGCTCAAGTGGCTGGCGCTCAAAATAGGGTGCTCAGACGGGGTCGGGCAGTATTTTTACGGAAAAAAGGTAGAAAAATAGAGACGGTTGCTCATTTGTTGGGTTTTATAGGAAAAAAAGCATGGGAGATAGTTGAAAACTAGGGTGCTCAAAAAATATCAAGATACTCATTGGAACGGATGCTTAAAATAAAAAAATAGGATGCTCACTGAAAAAAGTTCGTGGTAGAAAATGTGGATGCTCACAAAAAACCGGGGGCGGGAAACGGTGCTGAGCGACAGCGAAGTTCTTTACCAAGTGGCAGAGCCACCATACTATAATGCCAAAGGCACACAATGGGCGATATTAACGGAGTTTATAGCAATCGCGATAAAATACACGGTAAAATGTGAACGGCAGTTAAATAGGTGTTTATGTGCGTTTAAAGTGGCATGTATTTTAATTAATAATGATGCCGAAGTTTTTATGAACTAAAATTATAGCAATAAAAAAGAGCCGTTTCATGGCTCAGATTATAATTTAAGAGAACTTTAGTAGTTCGTGCAGTACAAAAAGTGGAAACAAGGCTATTGATAATAAGATGATTATTAGCTTTTTCAATTAGATTTTACCATTTTTTTAATATCCTCTTTTTTATTGTATTTCGCCATAAACTGTCGCCACTATAATTTTAAGTCCGTTATAATTTATAAAATAGCAAATGCAAATCCAACCTATGTTTGATTTTGTAAAAGAACCTAGTTCTTCGTGGATAAAATCATTAATATTTAATCCTTTAAGATTTTCTGGTGTGTTTCTTATGACTTGATTTATTTGATTTCTTGTTAACATTTTATAGCCCCATTTCATTTATTATTTTTTCTACCGTATCATAGTTTAAAATTACATCTTCGTATTTTAAGTGCTGTCTTAAAACTTCATTGCATAATTTATTGAAGTTTTTTTCTGATAAAATAATATCGGAACTTTCTAAGAACATAGTAACTTCGTTTATAACTGATAAATCTGTAATAACATAATGCTTATCACTTTTAACAAGTTCTTCATATAGTTTTAAACTTTCTTCTCTCATTTTTTCCTCTTTCTTTTTTTTAATTATTTTTTAAAATACCGACTAATAAACCAAATTCATTGCTGTCGTTTTCAAAATATATAATTTTTTTATCTATATCATTATTTAGCCTGTTCATTTTATAATAAAACTTCACACTTTTACCCATTATATCAAAAATATCCTTTATATAAT
>JAVWTD010000042.1:0-1224 GCA_036667875.1 Bacilli bacterium | reverse complement strand
TGGTTGAACTTCATCATTCTACTAATTGCGTTCGTTCTACTTTTGCCACTAATTTTATAATTTGAATCTTTCTTAATGTCTAAAATTAACTTTTCTTTTAATTCTTCGATTATTTCCATGCCACCATACTGTATAAAATTATTTAACTTGTCTAGTATGTATTCGTTTTTCATTTTTTTATTTCTCTCTTTCTGTTAACTTTTTTTAACGGTATATTATGTTCTTAATCTTTAGCTTATTTTTTTTAATCTTTTCTTTTAACCTTTTATCAACTTGTTTTTCTGTTAAATAAGTAGCCACATTTTTATTGGCATACATATTGAACTTTTTTTTATCATCTAGCGAATAAGCCCAACTGTCGCTTTTTTTTGTGTAGCATTCATAATTTGTCGTAACGGGTGTCTTGTAGTTTTTATAATTGCCAATCCATTCAGTTGAAGAAATTGAAACTAAATAGTATTGTTCATCTTCGACCTTTTCTTTTTTTTCTATTACAATGCTTTTTATTTCTTTAAGAATATCCTTTATTTCTTCGGAAGTTTTATCACAAAATATAGAGTTTAAGTCGTAATGAGTTGTTTCATTGAAGAACTTCCCTGTATGATGCCATTCAGAATCGGCATTAGACTCAACATATCTTTTAAACTTGTTCAAAGGCACTTTATCTTCTACTTCATAAGTATATAACAACTCATCTAATACATCTTTTGTTATTAATGATAACGGCATTATCATCTCATCAATTGCGTTTCTACTTCTAACACTTCTACTAGTTCCAATATATCCACTACTAAACATAATTTAACCTCATCTTTCATTATTTATTTTATTCTTTTCCGCATGATAAATAAGTAAGTTTTTCTACTATAACAACTGTTTTGCTGTTAAGTTCTATGTTTTCTAATCTTCCTTTAATGCCGATTATATCTAATTTTTTTAAAGAGCTGCTTGACTTGTTATAAAAATCCTCATTTAAAATACATTCTATAAAGTCTTTATAATATAATCCATCATCATTTTTATAAGTTCTTGGCATCGACAAGATTATTGAAACTGTATTTTCATCTTCGCTCTTTATAATTTCTATTATTCTTCCGACTAAAATTACTTGATTTAACATATTTTTTTACCTTTGGCTATTTCTAAAATAGCCTTCTTTCTTTTTTATTTTACTTTAGAAAACAGATTAACTTCATAAGCTGAACAAGTTCTGTCTTTTGACTT
>JAVWTD010000041.1:0-9211 GCA_036667875.1 Bacilli bacterium | reverse complement strand
ACTTTATCATTGTTTTCTTTTACAGTTAGTTCAACTTCTCTTACTTTTTTTAAGTCTTTATAGACTAGAACTTTTCCAATTTTATCGCCAACTTTAATTGGTGACTTTACTTTATCTAGTTTTAATTTATAATTAGTCTTTACTTCTTTGTCACTTTTCTTTTTTAAGAATGTTATGTCTTCTTTGGGTACGACTTTTGAATATTTTGTTTTTCCGTTTAATACTTTTATTTTTCCTAGGTTTGTTTTTTTAGTAAGAATAGTATTAAGTTCATATTGTGCGAATCCATAGTCAAGCATTTCAGTTGTTTCTGCGTTTCTTACTGTTGCTGTTTCACTTCCCATAACTACGGTTATTAGTCTCATTTCATTTTTTTTTGCTGTTGTTGTTAAACAATAACCGGCACCTTCAGTAAATCCTGTTTTAAGTCCATCTACTCCTTTATAAAATCTAACTAGTTTATTTGTATTTACTAGCCATATTTTGGTGTCTAAGTTTTCTCTTAAATAGGTTTCATAAATTGATGTGTATTTTAAGACTTTCTCATGTTTTATTAATTCTTTTGCTAATATACTCATGTCTTTAGCAGTTGAATAGTGGTTTGTTGCATCAAGTCCGTGTGGATTTTTAAAATTAGTATTTTCTAAACCTAGGTCTTTTGCTTTTTTATTCATCATTCCTACAAAAACTTCTTCGCTTCCTGCTATTTTTTCTGCAAGGGCAACTGCTGCATCATTTCCACTGGCAATTGCTACTCCTTTAAATAAGTCTTCTACTGTCATTTTTTCGTTGGTTTCTAGGAGTATTTGACTTCCTCCCATTCCTGATGCGTTTGCGGATACTGTTACCATTTCATCCCATCTTATAACTGAATCATCTATTGCTTCCATTACTAAAAGCATAGTCATTATTTTAGTCATTGATGCTGGATGAAGTTTTTCATTTGGATTTTTTTCAAATATTACATTACCAGTTGAAGCTTCTATCATTATTGCACTTTTAGATGTTTTGGCTAAATCTAAAGGCAATGCTTTTGTTAATGTTGGAATTAGTAATAATAAGAAGAATATTTTTTTCATCATTCACCTCTAATAAAGACTATGAAAAAAAGGTATTTAAAATACCTTTGATTTTTAAGTTTATATTATCTATAAATTCTTTTTATTAGTTTTTTTCCTTCTTCTTCAGTTTTTAATGAATCTAATACAATGTCATAGTATTTTTTAAAATAGATATTATGGTAATCTATCATATATTCTAATCTTTTTAAATAAGTGTTATATAATTTGTTGTTTTCTTTTTTTAATGTTTCAAGTTCTTTTACTAGTCTTTCAGCGTATGCTTCTAAGTATATAAGATATATTGGGATTTCAAAAAATTGACTTGCTCTTTTTGAGGCATCATCTATTTTATCAAATGTTAAAATATAGTTTGGGTGTCTTTTAATTCCTTCATGATATCTTTTTATGTCTATTTCATTATAGTGTGAAGCACTATTTAAAAGGAAATGATTTACTTCCATATAATCTGATTTAAAATCTGCATTGTTTGCTATAACATCTAGGTTAGTAAAGCATATATCTTTTGTATTCATTCCTAGAATCTCTTTTTCTTCAAGGTCTGAGAATCCAAAGGCTAAGTGGTTTCCTGCTGTTAAAGCTATATAGAAGTGGTCTATTAGACTACATGATATGTATGAAGTATCAAATTCATTTTCTAAAATTTTTCCTTTTTTGTTCCATTTGTTTAAATCTTCTACTATTTTTTTCGCATATTCTTCGTCGTTTAAACCTTTTATTTTGTGAACTAAGAATAGAAAATCTTCTCCTGTAAATTCAACTATTTCTTTAGTTTTGGGCATTACTATTTTTTGTGTTAAATTTGTTATGGATAGTTTTTTTATCTTTTTATTTAATTCTTCAAAATAATTTGGGTAGAATCTTGCTATTTTAATGTATTCTCCTATATTAGAGTTTTTAATATTTTTTATATATTGATAAAGTGGTTTATCTTTTATGTTTTCTTCTTTTGGATCTAAAAATTTCATCTTTTCAAATGTTTTTTCAAATGTTTCTTCTGAAACACCAAAATAACTTTCGATTATTTCTTTTATTACATCTTCATTTTTATTTATTTTATCTAAATAGTATTCTTCTCTTTTATCAAAATAGTCTTTCATAGAATCTATTTTGTATGAGTTTTTGTGTATGTCTTTAAGGTAATAATTAAAAATATCTTTGTGTGATGCGTAATCTTTTATTTTTGCATTTTCTTTATATTGTTTAGTAATTGTATAAATACTTGAATCTCCTTTTAGATTGCTATCACTAATGATGTTTATGTAATTTATGAAGTTATCATCTAATAAATATGGGGAAAGATTTTCACCAGAGTATTCATCAATATAATGCAATTTTCTTGATATTCTTATAAAGGCTTCTTTACATTTTTTATCTTTTAGTATTTTTAGTGCTGTTTCTAGTCCTGTCTTATTTTCCCAGTCTAAAGAATCAAACAAAAGTTTTACATTTTCTTCTTTGGATATTTCTAATATGTCTTTTAAGTAGGTTGGTGTTATTTCATCATATTTTAATTCATAACTATTTATGTTTGCGTATCTCCCGTATTTTTTTAATATTTCTAATTTTTCCAATCTTTCTTCAAATTGATTACAGTATAATAAAACTATATTTTCCATACACTATATCCTCCTTGTTAGCGTATAATACCATAAAATTAAAAAGTATTCAAATTATAGTCTCTAAAGATAGTATAGATAGATGAATATATTATTTTGCTTTTTTTACAATTAAGGATAATTGAGTTAGGGGTTCATAATTTATTGAGTTATCAGAGGTTCCTAATATAGCAGTTATTATGTTGTTTTCGTCAATTTGTGCGTATGCTACTAGAAAGTATTCTTCTGTAGTTTTTAGTTCATAGGTAACCCATAGAATGTCGTCTATTGTGGTGTTTCTGTTTTCGTATACTTCAAAGCCTGATTTTTTAAAATGGGATAATAATTCTCCTTTTTGTTCTTTAAGTATTTCTATGTCTCCTGGTTCATAATCAATGAATACTGTATATCCTCCGCTTATTGGACTAAGTTTAAGTTTATTGTCTTTAATTTGATATATAAATGTATTTGGTATTGAAAATGTTTTTTCTTTAAATTTAATTTGTGAGTACTTTATATTATTTTCTTTTGCTATTTCTTTTTTACTTTTTTCTACAATTATTTTGGGGTCTTCTGGTAACATATTATTTTTATTGTCTGCTAATTCTAAACGGTAAAAAAGAATTCCACTACATGTTCCCGATATGATGGATATTATTAAAACAAATATAATAAAACTAATAGGTTTTTTTTCTTTTTTTTCATCATCTAATGATAGTATTTCTATTTCGTGTTTCATGTTTTCTACTCGGCGTCTGTAAGAGTTTCTAAATTTTTGCTAATTAGAACTTCTATGACACTTTCATTTTCTTTCATTGATATGGTATAAGTACTGTTTAATAAGAATTTTTCTTCTATCTCTTTTATTTTAGTTTCACTATTTTCCATAATAGGTGATGATGTTTTAATGAAGGTTGCTTTAACTGATTCATCATTAAATTCAAGATGTTTTAAGTATTGTTTATTATTATTTAGTAGTTCTAAAACTTCTTTTTTTGTGTTCTTTTCTTTTATATATTTTTTAATATTATCATATTTAATGTATTCTATAGTAGGTGGCTCTACTTTAGGATTGAATTTTAGGACTATTTCATCTATAAATTTTGGATTTATAAATGATACATAGACGAAGAAACCTACTCCTAAGAGGATTAGTAAAATACCCATAACTACAAATATTTTATTACTTCCTCTATCTTTTCTGTCTGGTAGGATATTATTAAAGTGTGATAATGGTTTTTCTTTAGTTTCTTCAGTTATTATTTCTTTTATTGGTTCTACTGGAGTTGCTATTATTTGGGTATCTACTTCTGGTGGTTTAATTGGTATTATTTCGTTTAGGTCTACCTCTTTTGTTATTGTTACTTCTTTTGGATGTTCTATAAGTTCTTTGGCACTAACGGGTGGTGCTTCTGTTGGAAGTCTTTTAATTGCTTCGTTTTCTTTTGGGTTATCATTTATTAAAAGTCCATCATAAAAACTATCAGTTGATATATCTGGTATATTTAAGGCATCACTTTCTGTATATAGTATATTACAAGTTGGGCATCTATCTTTTCCTGGTACAATAGGTGTTCCGCAGTTTTTACAATTCATAATTAAACGCTCCTTTTATTCTATATATAATTATATCAAAAAAAGAATCTATTTACTAGATTCTTTCAATAATATATTTTACAATTTCTCCTGAAATATTTCCGGCTTTCTCTTCAAATTCTTCTACTCCATCTGCAAAGTCTGATATTGTTCTTATTGCAACGAATGGAATTTCATTTTTTCTGGCTATGTGCCCTACACTACCGCTTTCCATATCGACTGCAAATGCGTTGGTTTTTTCCTTTATCATATCTCTTTGTTTTTCGTTTGTTACAAAACAGTCTCCACTTGCAATCGGTTTTACGAAACTTTTTAAGTTAAGTTTATCACATTCTTCTTTTGCTATTTTAATTAGTTCATCAGATGCTTTGGGTGATCCTTTATCAGGTACACTAAACTCCATAATGCGTAGTGGTTCGAAGTCATGATAGGTTACATAACTAGATATTACTACATCTAATACTTTTACTTCTTCTAATAGACTTCCTGCACATCCAGTATTAATAATTAAATCAACTTTATAAATATCTATTAAGTTTTGAGTAATAGCAGCACTATTAACTTTTCCTATTCCTGACTTTACTAGAAAGATTTCTTTATTGTCTATTTTTTTATAATAAATGTCTTTTCCGATATTTTTCAAATTTAGTATTTCTATGAATTTTTTTATTTCAACGTCCATTGCTCCGATTATTCCTATTTTCATACTTCCTCCATTTAAAGAAAAAAGGTAATTATTTATTACCTTTAATTACTTCTACAGCTTTTCTCATTGTTAAATCATATTTTACCATTTCGATTCCACCAAATTCTTTTAAGAATTCTTCAGTTTCCATTTGATATTTTTTTGCGATTTCAGCTGCTTCTTTTTTAGCATCTTTTTCAGATATTTCAATTTTTTCAGCTTTTACTATTTCTTCTAGTACTAATCTTGATATAACTCTTTTTTTAGCTTCATCATGCATTTGATCAATTAGAGCTTCTTCGTTTGAGTTTGTATATTGGAAGAATTGTTCTAAAGTAATTCCTTGCATTTGTAAATTTTCTTCATATTGATGAACCATTCTATGTGCTTCATCGTGTATCATGTTTTCTGGAACTTCAACTTCTGTATTTTTTGAAACTTCTTCAAGTAAGTCATCGATATATTTATTTTCTGTATCAGTTTCTTTTCTTGCTTTAATTGTTTCTTCTACTTGTTTTTTTAATTCTTCTATAGTTGTTACACCTTCCATATTAAGGTCTTCGAAGAAATCTTCATTTATTTCTGGAACAAAAATTTCTTTAATTTCGTTAACACTTACTTTGAATACAACTGGTTGTCCTTTTAAGTTTTCAGCATGATAGTCTTCTGGGAAAGTTACGTTAATTTCTTTTTCATCTCCAACTGTCATTCCTATTAATTGTTCTTCAAATCCTGTTATAAATGTATGAGATCCAATAGTTAAACTATAGTTTTCTCCTTTTCCACCTTCGAATGGTACACCGTCTTTGTCAAATCCTTCAAAGTCGATTACGGCGATATCACCTTCTACGATGTTTCCTTCTTTAACGATATTTTCTGAGTATTTGTTTCTCATTTGTTCAATAGTTTTTTCTATTTCTTCTTTTGTTACTTTTACTTCTTCTTTTTTAATTTTTAAGTCTTTGTAGTTACCAAGTTTTACTTCTGGTCTTAAAATAAGTGTAAATATGAATTCTATTTTTTCTCCATCCACTTCTTTAAGTGATATTTCTGGTTGAGCTACTAATTCTAAATCTTTATGTTCTTTCATAACATTAAGATAAGCTTTTTCAATAACTAAATCTCCAGCATCCATATATAAACTTTGTTCTCCATATTTTTTCATAAACATTTCTTTTGGAGCTTTTCCTTGTCTAAATCCATCTATTTTAGCTTTTTTACTAGCTGTTTGATATGCTTTTTCTAAAGCGTCTTTCCATTCTTGTCCTTCAATTTTAACTGTTATTTCTAATTCATTTTTCTTTGCCATAATATTCTCTCCTTCAAAATCAAATATAGTATATAATAAATTTCCTTAATTAGCAAGGTTTTGCTAAAAAAAGCACTAATTATTGTGCTACTTTTATTTCAATAATCTTAACTTCGTAGTCTCCTGCTCCGCATTCTACTGTAACTACGTCTCCAACTTTCTTTCCAACGATTGCCATACCGATTGGTGATTTTGTTGAAATTTTATTTTCAAATACATCTGCTTCTTTTGTTCCTACTAAAAGATAAGTTTCAATTTCTTTATCTTCTACGAATTCTAGTTTAACACTAGTTCCTAATGTTACTTCTTTTCCTGTAATTTGACTAGCTGCAATTACTGTGCAGTTGTCTAGGACATTTTCTAATTCGCTTATTCTTCCTTCGATTACTGCTTGTTCATTTCTAGCAGCGTCGTATTCAGCGTTTTCTGATAAATCTCCAAGAGCACGTGCTTCTTTTAATGCTATTTTGTTTTCTTCACGACGTACTGTCTTTAAATTTATTAATTCTGCTTCTAATTTTTCTTTTCCTTCAATTGTTAATACTAAATCATCTTTAGCCATATCTATTCACCTCAAGTTTTATATTTTTTTTATTATATATATGTATTTTACATATACTAACAATTAGACATTTTACTATAGTTAACCTTGTTTGTCAACAGTTTTCACACGCATCATATCAAATTGTTCTAAGTCGTTTTCGACATTTATTTTTACTATTTGTCTTGGATGTCGTACGACATCTATTATGTTATTTTCTTCATCATATATTTCTTTTACAGTATATGTGAAACTTTTTGTATTGGGACCAAAGAATTCTACGGTGTCACCTTTTTTAAAATAGTTTCTTTGTTCTATGGTTGCAATACCTTCTTTAAATTCTTTTACTATTCCTATGAAGTCTTGATTTGAGACTTCCATTCTTCCGTTATAGTATTGGGATTCTTTGCCGAAGTTGCCGTTAAAGAATTGACTTATTGAGTCTCTGTTTGCACAGTTTCTTAGGGTTTCTTCATAATTAATATTATATTCATAATTTTCTTTATTATTATAAAAATCATCAATTGCTTTTCTATATACTCCTACTACTGTAGCTATGTAATAAATTGATCTCATTCTTCCTTCAATTTTTAATGAGTCTATTTTTAGTTCATCTATTTTTGGAATATTTTCTAAATTTGATAAATCTTTGGTACAGAATGTAAATTCTTTTTCTCCTTCTAGGTGTTTTTTATTTTCATCTAATAGGTCAAAGTTCCATCTGCATATTTGAGCACATCCTCCTCGATTGGCATCTCTTGATGTAAAGAAGTTTGATAATACACATCTTCCTGAGTAAGAGGAACACATAGCACCATGAATGAATGTTTCTATTTCTATATCAACATTTTCTTTTATTTCTTTTATATCTGAGGCACTTGTTTCTCTTCCTAAAACGATTCTTTTTACACCAAGTGATTTAAAGAATTTTACTGCTTCCATGTTTAGGGTAGATGCTTGTGTTGATAGGTGTACTTCAAGTTTTGTATGTAGAAATGCTAGTTTTATTATGCTTGGGTCTGATACTATTATTGCGTCTACGTTGCATTCTTCGAGTTTTTTTAGGTATTCTACTATACCATCTATTTCTTTATTATGAAGGACTATATTTACGGTAACATGTACTCTTTTTCCAAGTTTATGGGCAAAAAGGCATCCTTCTTTTATGTCTTCAAAGGTAAAGTTTATAGCGTTTGCTCTAAGTCCAAAAGAGGGTCCTCCTATATAGACTGCGTCTGCTCCATAAAGGCATGCAATTTTTAGTCTTTCTAGATCTCCTGCTGGAGATAGTAGTTCTGGTTTTTTCATGTTTTCACCTTATTTCTTTACTTTATATATTGTTTCATTATATAGAAATCCTTTATTTGTTTCAATCAAATTGTTTATTATTTCATTATACTCTTTAAGGTTATCTTTATTAACGTCTCTAAACAATTTAACGATTATTTTAAATGTTTCATCTTCTATATTAAAACTATCTAATAATATGTAGTCTAAATCGAGTTCTAGTGTCTCTTCTAGGGCATTAAGAGGAACATTTGAATAAGCAATAGTTCCGTTCTTTGTGTCGATTATAGGGTATATTTTGTCTTCTTTTTCGATATAATTTATTTTACTATTATCTTTTAAATTAAAGGTATCTAAATAATTCTTTACTAGGTGTCTACGAGATACAAACATAGGAAGATACCCAAATACTGGTAAGATAAGTCTTGCTTTTGTGTTTGCTTTTATTTCTTTTATTTCATCGAGTGTTATTTCACTAGAAAGCATTGTGAATGTTGCTCCAAAATCATACCAAAAGTTACTTGTCAAATAGTTAGTGGTTAAATGTTCTTGATTCCACACAAGTGGTGTTTTATAGTTGTTTTCTTTTTTTATATTTACTAGGGCTATATCATAAAATAGAATTCCATCTATTTTAAGTGTTTCTAATTCTTTCATTGTTTCTTTTAGTTCTTTTAAGTCACTATTAAAGATATTTTTATTTAATGAAATAAATATGCTTTTTTTGTTTTCTTTCATTAGGGTATTAAACTGTTTAATTTCTTCCATACAAAAATAATTAGGCATATTAACGGTAAGGTTTTCATGTCCTATTATGATACCATCAATATATTCTAATAAGTCTTTTGTTTGTTTAATTGATTTAGGCATTACTAATTGTTTCATATTTATCATTCCTTTTAAAAGTAATTGCTTCTTTTTAGTCTTGATATTATATCATGTTATTGAGTGTATTACAATAGGTCAAAAAAGTTAATTTAATATGTTGGGGTTAAGTCATTTGAATTAGTAAAGGGAGCCTTGAATTTTACTGTAGTTACATTTAATCGTACAATCTTTAAAAAAACCTGATAGAAACTATCAACTTTTAACATTGACATTTTTATCAGGTTCTAT
>JAVWTD010000040.1:0-10904 GCA_036667875.1 Bacilli bacterium | reverse complement strand
ACGCTTTGAACCAGGGAGGGACGACCGCAGTGAGAAGCCCTAATTCCCAGAAAACTTGTGTTTTCTGGGGCCTGGTTCTTAAACAATGAGCATATAAGAAATATCATAAAACATCTAAAACGTAGAGTGTAACCTAAAATTTCATAAAAAAGTACACACCACTCTTGACAAGGTCAAAAGTACGAAAAAATCTAAAACTTAAAGTATAGACTTAAATTATAATAACATATAATACATAGTGACCCTAGGAATATACCTTGGTAGTAACTATGTATTTTTTATGATATTTGACTGTTCCTTAGAAAAACATATTTATACTATTGAAACCAAACTCAAATAATAGTAAAATAGAATATAGAGAAACAATAGAATCGAGGTAAAAATGTTAAGAGAACAAATACTTGAAGTAATCCTTAATACTTGGCCCATGATATTAATATGTATGGTTATAATTATAACACTAAGAATAACATACTTTATAAAAAATAAAACAAAGCCCATAATATATAAAGAACTACTATCAGCAGCCTTTATAATTTATGTATTATGTTTATTTTATGTAGTAACATTTCAAGATGTAAACTACGCTAATTCAAACTTTATACCATTTAAAGAAATGTTTAGATATGACTTTGGAACCCGACTATTTATTAAAAATATAATAGGTAATATAGTATTATTTATTCCTTATGGATTCTTTATAGGGTATTATTTAAAACTAGAAAAATTTAAACTATCCTTTCTATTGACCTTAGTTGTGTCAATAACAATTGAAACAACACAACTCGCAATAGGGCGTGTATTTGATATAGATGATATATTACTTAATGTTATTGGAGGATTATTAGGAACTTATGTATACACAGTATTATCTAAAATAAAAGGAGTTCTCCCAGCATCATTGCAAAAAAGTTGGTTTTATAATATAATTATATTACTTATATCAGTGATATTTGTACTGTATTTATTTAAGTTAGGAGTATAAAATGAATAACATAGAAATAGTGAACCTACTAAAAAAAGAAATAAACGAAACAGAAGACATTAAAAAAGTCATAGAAGTAGCCATAGAACACGAAAAATTAGACAACTTAGAATTCAATATAATAATAGTAGACAATGACTACATCCATGAACTTAACAAAAACTATAGAAAAATAGATAGACCAACAGACGTAATAACATTTGCCCTAGAAGACTATGAAGACATAAAGTTAGATCACCGTATGCTAGGAGACATCTATATTTCTTATGACAAAGCAATTAGTCAATCAAAAGAATATGGTCACTCTTTAAAAAGAGAAATATGCTTTCTAGCAGTTCATGGGTTTTTACACCTTTTAGGGTATGATCACATGAATGAGGAAGATGAAAAAATAATGTTTGGAAAACAGGAGTTAATATTAAATGAAGCGAATATTAAGAAATAAAGATACCGGAAGTGTTTTGGTAAGATACTTCAAAAGTTTGAACCATGCTCTAAGTGGAATATTATATGCCCTAAGATATGAACATAATATGATAATCATATTTTCAGCAATAATTGTAACATCTGCTATGGGGTTATATTTTGACATCAGTGGATATGAATGGTTATTTTGTCTAGTCTCTTTTGCAGCCGTAGCAGCAACAGAAATGGTTAATACTTCAATTGAAGCCTTAGTAGACTTAGCAACAAATAAATATCACCCACTAGCGAAAATAGCAAAAGACACCGCATCAAGTGCAACCCTAATATTCTCAATTACTTCCTTTATTGGAGGATTAATAATATTTGCACCCAAAATTATAGAAATGATAGGATGAGAAAATGAAAGAAAAATTAGAAAAACTAATCGATAATGCCTACGCACCTTACTCTAAATTTAAAGTAGGTGCAATATGCGTTATGAAAGACCTTAAAGAATTCCAAGGAGTTAACGTAGAAAACGCAAGTTATGGAGCAGGAATATGTGCCGAAAGAAGTGCCATTCTAGGAGCCATATCAGCAGGATATAAAAAACATGACTTTGAAAAACTATATGTAATGGTTAAACAAGACAAAATAAGCACACCTTGTTTTACGTGTCGTCAAGTTATTAATGAATTTTATGAACCAAATAAAGAAGTTATATGTATGGATATAAATGGTCAATCTAAAGTATATACTGTAAAAGAATTATGCCCTTATCCATTTGATGAAAGTGACCTTATATGAGATCAGGATTTGTAAGCTTAATAGGTAGACCAAACGTAGGGAAATCAACCCTAGTAAACAGTATCATTGGAAAAAAAGTAGCCATAACTTCAGATAAACCACAAACAACAAGAAATGTAATTCAAGGAATATATAACGAACCAGACACACAAATAGTATTCGTAGACACACCAGGAATTCATAAACCAAATCATAAACTAGGCAAATATTTAAACAAACAAGCCTACTGCTCAATAGATGACGTAGACATAATACTCTTTTTAGTAGACGCTACAATGGCCCTAGGAGCAGGCGATAAATTCATATTAGAACGCTTAAAAGAAACTGAAAAACCAGTCATTTTAATCATTAACAAAATAGATAAATTAAACCAAGAACAACTCCTTAAAAAAATAGTAGAATACAAAGATATCTTTGACTTCAAAGAAATAATTCCAGTATCTGCCCTTAAGAAAAACAATGTAAAAGAAGTAGTCAAAGTATTAAAAGAATACCTTCCTGACGAAGTAAGATTCTATGGAGAAGAAGATATAACAAACAAACCAATTGAATTCTTACTAGGGGAAATCATAAGAGAAAAAGTATTTGAACTAACAGAAGAAGAAGTACCACATTCACTAACTTGTTATATAGAACATGTAGAAAACAATAAAAACTCCATCGTCTTAAACGGTGTAATCGTAGTAGACAGAGATTCCTTAAAAAGAATCATAATTGGAAGACAAGCATCAAAAGTAAAAGAAATAGGAATAAGAGCCAGAAAAGAAATGGAACAACTCTTAGGAAAAACAGTTTATTTAGAACTTTATGTAAAAGTAATAAAAAAATGGAGAGACAAAGAAAAATATCTTCAAGAATTTGGATTCAATGATTTTGAATAAAAAAAAAATAACCGCTCACAATAGAATAGAAAGGTGATAGGTTATGAAAAAACAATTATTATGGGACTTATTTAAAAGTACTGGTAAAATAGAATATTATATTAAATATAAGGAGGAAGAAAATGCGCGAAGTAGAAGTGGGAAAACGCTATAAACATTTTAAAGGACAAATTTATAAAGTGCTTATGATAGCACTAGATTCAGAAACAAATGAAGAAAAACCAAAAAAAGTAGTCGTATATCAAGCCCTTTATGGTGACAACCTAATTTGGGTAAGAGACTATGATATGTTCTTATCAAATGTAGATAAAGATAAATATCCTGAGATTAAACAAGAATACCGTTTTGAAAGAATATGATAACTGAAAATGGTATAGTCCTAACTGAAGTAAATTATGGAGAAACTAGTAAAATCATTAACATTTTAACTGAACATCATGGAGTAATAGGAGTTTACGCTAAAGGTGCTAGAACTTTAAAAAGTAAATTTAGAACAACCTCTAGCAAACTAACCTATGGACAATTTTTTATAAAGTATAACAAAGAAAAAATGTCTTACTTAAATGATGTTACAGTTATTAATAATTTTAAAAACATAATGAAAGATATAATAAAAATCGGCTACGCTAATTATCTACTTGACCTAACAAATCAAGTAATTAAAGAAGGCATAACCGATTATATCTTGCCTAATTTATTAAGTGCTCTAAAAAAAATAGACAACGGGATGGACCCTAAAATTATAACTTCAATAATTGAAATAAAATACCTTGAAAATCTTGGAGTAATGCCTATATTAGATTCATGTGTATCATGTGGAACTAAAACTAATATAGCAACCATTTCATCTTATAAAGGTGGATTCCTTTGCAATGACTGTAAAGAAAATGAACCAATAATAAGTGAAAAAGCCATAAAATTAATTCGCTTATTTTCTTTAGTAGATATTGAAAAAATAGATAAATTAGAAATATCTGATTCAGTTATAGAAGAAATTACTAATTTTATAAACGACTACTACGAGAGGTATACAGGTCTTTATATGAAAACAAAACAATTCTTAAAAAGTCTTATAAAGTAGGTGTAAAATGAAAGACTATATATATTTAATTGTCCCTTTTGTATCATTAATAATTTGTCAAATAATAAAATTTACAATAGAATCGGTCAAATATAAAGAATTACAATGGGGACGTTTACTAAATGGAGCAGGAGGAATGCCAAGTACTCACACAACATTTAGTTTCTCATTAACAACACTCCTAGGTCTAACAATAGGAATAAAAGATCCACTATTTGCAGTAGCTGTAATATTTTCTTTCATTGTATCCTATGACGCTATAGGAGTAAGATTTGAAAGCGGAAAACAAGCAGCCGCAATTAATGATTTAGTAGATGAAGCAAAAAGAAGAAACAAAAAAATGATTAAAATAGAAGAACTAAAAGAACAACTTGGACATAAACCACTTGAAGTCTTTGGTGGAGCTATACTTGGAGTAATCACAAGTTATACTTTCTATTTATTATTATTTTAAAACAATAGTTTACTTTTAAAAGTAGACTTTTTTTATTGTATAAAATAACCAAATTCTTTTTTAAAAAACTAATAACAAATGTGCTATAATGATAATAGGTGATAACATGAAAAATAAAGGATACTCGTTAGTAGAACTACTAGCGGTCATAACTATATTAGGACTATTAATATTAATAACTGTTCCAATAATAAATAATTCAATAATTAAATCAAAACAAAAAGCATTAGAAAATCAAAAAAAAGAATTAATAAGAACCACAAAAAAGTATGCAATAAAAAAAAGTTCCATACTTCCTTTTGCTTTAAATGATATAAGCGAAGTACCAGTATCTGAACTTTTAAAAGAAGAAATAATAGATGATTCTAAAGTAATAAATCCAGTAACTGAAGAAATAATGACAGGATGTGTAACCATAACTTTTGGAAAAAATGATAAAGATTACAAATATAATTATATTGATACCTGCCAAAATACAACACTTAAAAAATATGAAAATGGCACACAAATACTATTTAATCCAGTAACAGGCACTAAGTGTACTGATTATGTAGCAGCAAACAGTTTAAATGAAACATCAACTGGTTGTATGAAATGGTATACTTTTAATGATAGTGAAAGAAACAGCAACGTAAACATGATTTTAGACCATAACACCACTAAAGTAGTTGCCCATAATAGTACAGGAGGAAAAGAACCACTCGAAGTAAAAACAGCCTTAGAAACAAAAACAAGCACATGGAAAAATGAATATAAACCAAGAATATTATCAGCTTTTGAAATAGCTAACATAATTGGAGTTCAAGACTTCAAAAATGATTATTTATCTAAATGTATCTATAGTTTTGAAAACCCAATTAACGATTTAGACCGTCTTACAGTAGGGGCTGCTAAATATAAATGGTTATTTGATTATACAAAAAAATGTAGTGAATATGGATGCTCTAATGAAGATGCTACAGTACAAGGATATTGGACAAATACCATTTTTGAGATTGAGGATATAGGTCAATATTCTGGTTGGATAACATTCTTTGGTGGAGGAATGATTTGCGAAGGTTATGTATCTTTTCCAAACGGTCCAGGAGTTAGACCAGTTATAACTGTTTCTAAATCATTAATTAATTAGGAGGTACACATGAAAAAAAATGCGTTTACGCTTATAGAACTTATTTCCATTCTAACATTATTAGGTCTCATAGCTGTAATTACAGTTCCAATAATGTCTAACACAATCAATAAATCAAAAGATAAATCATTAAAAGAACAAGAAAATATAATAGAAAAAGCTGCTAAAAAATATGCTTTAGATATTCCAAACCTTTTACCATCATATAATGAAGATAAAATAGCAGTATCAATTAATGATTTAAAAGAAAATTCATACTTAGAAAACGAAAAAATATTAAACCCAAAAACAAATAAAGAAATGAAAGGATGCGTAGAAATAACATATAGTGCCCTTAACAATAAATATAAATATTTATATAAAGAAACTTGTGAAAACTACGCAATCGGACCAAAAGTAGACGATAAAATGATACCCATTGTCTTTAGAAACAATAAGTGGGTTACAGCAGGAACTTCAACTTGGTTTAACTATAAAAATAAAGAATGGGCAAACACAGTAATTGTAACTGAAGAAACATTTGAAAAATACAAAGAAGCCGAAACAGAAATAGAAGTCCTTGATGCTGACATAATAGCCCATCTTGTTTGGATTCCAAGATTTAGTTATACAATCCAAGCAAAAAATACAGGAGGCTCAAAGACTTATGGATTCAATAGTACAAATATTAATAGCCCAGGATCAATAAACATCAAATTCACTAAACTAGATGACCAAGAAAATGGTGTAGGCTACTATTTTGGAGATATCGTAACAAACTATAAAACACACGATGCCTTCTTTAAAAACACCAATAATAACAAATTAATTGAAAAAAATGAACAACTATCAGGAATATGGGTAGGTAAATTTGAAACAACAGCAGATCAAACAAGCCCTTGTTATTTAACAAGTAACCAGGCAAACTGCCAAGATGTAAACCCTTTCATAAAACCAGATTCATACTCCTTAAAAAATCAAAACTTTAAAACTCAAACAGACACAGCATTAAAATTATCAAAAAACAACAATTTAAGTTATGAATCTAAGCAAATGAAAAACAATGAATGGGGTGCTGTAACATACCTTAGTCAGTCCATTTATGGAAGATGTACATCAAGTACAAACTGTCCCGCAATTACAAAGAACACCGACGTAAACATGAAAACAGGGCAAGGAAACTATAAAGCAAATTTAGGACAATCAACAACAAATAATATAACCGGCATTTTTGATATGTCAGGAGGACTCCAAGAAAGAACATCTTCATTCTTAAATAAAGATATGACCAATACAGGCTTTTTTGAACTTCCAAATGAAACATATTTTGATAATTATACTAATCAATTAGATAATCTAGCATGTGTAAATGACGTTTGTTATGGTCATGCTCTAACTGAAACAAAAAATTGGCTAGGGTCGGGTTCAACATTCTTAACTCCTTTAGAAAACTCACTAGTAAGAGGAGGACTATATAATGTAAATACATCAAATATTTTTACATATAAACCTCTAACACCAACCGCTAGTGCTGACTGCGGATTTAGAATATCTATGTCCGTTAAGTAAAAACAAACAAAAGTCCTTGACAAAGAAAAAATTATAGTATATGATAGTGTCATAAATGCGAAGATGGTCTGGAAAACCGGAGCAATATATAATAAGCTGATTCTTCTAGAATAAGTAAGGTGGAACCGCGGGTATTACTCGTCCTTACAGTCTAGGAGAATTTTTTTATTACATAGAAAGAAGGAATTTAAAATGGAAGAAATTACAATGGAAAAAATAGTTGCATTAAGCAAACAATATGGATTCATATTTCAAGGAAGTGAAATCTATGATGGACTTGCTAATACATGGGACTATGGTTCACTTGGAGTAGAACTTAAAAACAATGTTAAAAAATGTTGGTGGAAAAGATTTATACAACAAAGCAATAACTCTTACGGAGTAGATGCAGCCATTCTTATGAACCCAAAAGTATGGGAAGCAAGTGGACACGTTTCAGGATTTTCAGATCCACTTATAGATTGTAAAGAATGTAAAACAAGACACAGAGCTGACAAACTAATCGAACAATTTACAACTGAAATTAACCCAGATACCTTATCAGATACAGAAATGGTTAGTTATATAAAGGAACACAACATAGTTTGTCCAAAATGTGGGAAAATGAATTACACAGACATTAGACAATTTAATTTAATGTTTGAAACAAGAAGAGGTGTAATTAAAGACGATAAGTCAGGTCTAGTATATCTTCGACCTGAAACAGCACAAGGAGAGTTTGTAAACTTCTTAAATGTTCAAAGAACAATGAGAGCAAAATTACCATTTGGTATAGGTCAAATCGGTAAAGCATTTAGAAATGAAATTACTCCAGGAAATTTCACATTCAGAACAATTGAATTTGAACAAATGGAACACCAATTATTTTGTAAAGAAGGAAATGACTCTAAACTTTATGAAATGTATAAAGAAAAAGCAATGGACTTATTAAAAGATTTTAATATAGACATAAAGAAATTAAGATACAAAGACCATGAAAAACTAGCACACTACGCTAAAGAAGCATGTGATATAGAATATAAGTTCCCATTTGGATGGGGAGAAGTTTGGGGAACACATAACCGTACAAACTATGACTTAAGTAGACACCAAGAATTCTCAAAAAGATCAATGGAATACTTAGACCCAGAAACAAATGAAAAATACATCCCTTATGTAGTAGAATCATCAGTAGGATGTGACAGATTAACTTTAACAGTATTAATGGATGCTTATAAACAAGACACTTTAGAAAATGGAGAAGTAAGAGAAAGAATGGCTTTCATTCCAGCCCTTGCACCATATAAAGTAGCAGTGCTACCACTTATGAAAAAATATCATACAGAAAAAGCAAACGAAATTTATAATTTACTATCAAAAGAATTTATGACATCTTACGACGAAGCAGGAAACATTGGTAAACGTTATAGAAGACAAGACATAATGGGAACACCATTTTGTATAACAATAGACGATGAAACTCTAAATAACAATAAAGTAACTCTAAGAGATAGAGACTCAATGGAACAAATTACATTAGACATAAACGAACTAGTAGAGTACATTGAAAAGAAAGTAAGATTCTAATAATTCTTGCTTTTTTTTCTATCTAACCGTATAATAGTTTCAAGAAAAGAGGGATACTTTGAACAATAAAATAATTAGAAAATTAAAAAACAACGAACCTCTAACAGAAGAAGAAATTATCGAAATAGGATACTTTTATATAAACACTAGAAAAATAGAAAAACAAATAACAAAAATAGCAAGAGGAAATGAACCATCTTATGATTTTGTAGATAAAAGTATTACCATTAATAATTCAAACCAATCTTTTTGGTATTTAGAAAGTTTAAAAAGATATGCAAACGGGAAAAGAATAAAACCCTTTATAGAAAAACCTTCGAAACTAAATGAAGATATTTCAAATTTTCTCTTTTTAGATTCATTATTTCATGAAATAAGACATGGAGAACAAAAAGAAATATTAACAAATAAATCTAATTTCTCTAAATATAATCTTTTATTCTTAAAACATCTTCTTATTTCAACTAAAGAAATGACCGATTTAAAAAACCTTCTTTACCACGACTATTTATACTATGAATATGACGCTGATTTAAACGCAATAAAAGATGTAAATGAATTTAACAAAAATTATCTTAATAATGAAAAAATAACAGAATACAATAAATATGCATCTTATATAATTTTAAGATATTATCTATCACCCGGAGCAAAAGAAATATCTTGTCCCATAGATAATAACAACCAAATCAACAAAAAAAATTATCAAAAATTATATGATAATAGTTTCTATGATAATATTATACAACTAAAGCCTTATAATCAATCATTTAAAGAACTATATGACTATTTAAACACTAGAACAATAGAAGAACCAACAACAACTTTAGAAAAACTATTAACAGGTTCTAAGTTAAACATAGAACATCTTAATAAATTAAGTGAAATATACAAAGGAAATATAAAAACTAAAGACATAATAAAAACAATAACTCTATAGGAAAGGAACAAAATATGCAAACAATACTAAAAGACAATCAAACCTATCAAACCCTAAAAAAAATTAAAAACAACGAAGAAATAAGCACATTAGAACTAGAAAGAATAGTAGCAATACTCCTGAAAACAAGAAAATTAGAAGAATATTGTAAAACAATAACTTATGGTATAAGTCCTACCTATAACATGATAAAAAGAGAAATAAAATTAAATTGTGACTATGACGAATATTGGGTTGAATCAGTATTTGATGAATTCATAACAACAAAATTAGACCATCTAAAACCCAAAATAGTAGACGAAAAAAAATTTGATACAAGAACTTATAATTTACTATTTCTTTTTTCAGGTCTACATGAACTAAGACATGTCGAACAAAAAAAAATACTAATTGAACAATATAATAATTATGAAACCTCTTTCTTAAAAAACCTTTTATCATCCCAACTATCGGCACACTTTAGTAATTATCATGATAAATCCTACCATGAATATGACGCTAATATAAATGCTATTTTAGATTTAACCCAATTATTTGAAGAAATGGAATTTAAAAATATAGAACTATTTAATCAGTACTTGGCATTTAAAATTTTAGTAGCCTATAGCAATATTAACGACACAAAATATTCAACTCCTTTATCAAATAATAACCATTTGACTAACCAAAACTATGATAATTTATTTTCTAAAAGACATAGTATAGAAATGTATAACACCATGAAATCAGCTTATCTACAAACAAAATACTCTTTTACTCCAAATAAAGAAGATATTATATCAAATATAAAAAGAGGCGATAAGTTAGAGCATATAAATAATTTAGAACCAATATACACAGGTGAAGAGAAAACAAATAACTTAATTAAAAAATTAGTGTAAAGAAAAATAGAGTTTTTATTAAAAATAATTATATCTATTTTTTTTCTAAATTCAACTATGTACTTTAATTTTTAAATTTGTTATAATTATTTAAGAAGGTAGGTCTTACATTATGAAAAAAAATGCATTTACACTTATAGAACTTTTAGCAGTAATTCTAATTTTAGGAATCATTGCACTTATTGCAATACCAACAATAACAAAGATTCTTGATGAGTCAAAGATGG
>JAVWTD010000039.1:0-11669 GCA_036667875.1 Bacilli bacterium | reverse complement strand
ATATTGAAATGGACAACAATGTTGTACTTGCCCCAATGGCAGGAATATGCAATAGTGCCTATAGAACAATTATAAAAGACATGGGATGTGGCTTAATATTTGCAGAAATGGTAAGTGATAAAGCAATAACCTACGGCAATGAAAAAACAATAGAAATGCTTTACATGACAGACTATGAAAGACCCCTTGTTCAACAAATATTTGGTAGTGACAAAGAATCATTTGTTAAAAGTGCTAAATTTATTTATGAATTTATGAAACCAGATATAATAGACATTAATATGGGATGTCCAGTACCTAAAGTTGCATTAAAAGCACAAGCAGGAAGTGCCTTACTAAAAGACCCCACTAAAGTATTTGAAATAGTTAAAGCAGTAGTAGACTCAGTACCAATTCCAGTAACCGTCAAAATAAGATCAGGCTGGGATGAAACATCAATAAATGCTGTTGAAATAGCTAAAATAATTGAAAAAGCAGGCGCAAGTGCAATAACCGTACACCCAAGAACAAGAGCCCAAGGATACTCAGGAAAAGCAAACTGGAATATAATAAAACAAGTAAAAGAAGCAATAAAAATTCCCGTAATAGGAAACGGTGACATAAAATCATGTTATGACGCCAAAAGAATGATAGAAGAAACAGGATGCGACGCCATAATGATAGGAAGAGGAGTTCTAGGTAACCCTTGGCTCATTAAAGAATGCATAGAATATTTAGAATCCTCAAAAGAACCAAAACCAATAACAACAAAAGAAAAAATAGAAATGATAAAAGAACACCTTAAAAGACTAAGACAAACAAAAAACGATAAATTAGCCCTTCTAGAAATAAGAAGCCATGCCACATGGTATTTACACGGAGTACCACACAGTGGACACTTAAGAAACGAAATATGTAAAGCCAAAACACTTGACGAATTAAACGAAATACTTAACATATTTGAAAAACAAAATGAACAAAGTTAGCATAACCAAAAGAACTTTAGCATATTTAATCGACTTCTTAATTCTAGGAATTATCATATCTACTTTAATTTGCATATTTCCTACAAAAAACACAAACGAAATAACAAACAACATTGCACAAATAGGAGAACAAGTACTACAAAATAAAATAAATTTAATAACCTATTTAAATAATTATTCCATATTAATAAATAAGTACGATAAATTAATAATCTTAGAAACCATTTTTAATTGTATTTTTACTATAATCTTATATGTAATTATTCCATTTTTAACAAATGGTTCAAGCATTGGAAAACATATCCTAAAAATTAAAATAGTAAAGAAAAACAAGCAAAAAGCAACACTTTTAGACTACTTTAACAGAGCAGTAATTATCAATTTTTTAGGAATTATCCTAGTTACTTTGATGACTGTTTATATATTACCCCCTAATATTTATCTATTAGTAGTATCGATTTTTAGTTTATTAGAAATTTCACTAGTAATTATAAACGCTTTTATGATATTATATAGGCAAGACCAAAAAGGTATAAATGATATTTTAACTAATACAATAGTTATAAACAAATAATAGAAGGTGAGAATTATGAGAGAATTTACAGAACAAGAACAAGTTAGAAGAGAAAAAATTAATGCCCTTATCGAAAAAGGAATAGACCCATTTGGACATCGTTACGATGTAAACAGTGAATCTAAAACCATAAGAGAGAATTTTGAATCAAAAACTAAAGAAGAATTAGAAGAAATAAAAGCCCCAGTAATTATAGCAGGACGTATTATGACAAAACGCCGTAACGGAAAAGCAGGATTTTTCAATATTCAAGACAAATTTGGTCAAATTCAAATCTATATCAGATTAGATAACGTAGGAGAAGAAGCATACGAATTATTTAAAGCTTGTGACCTTGGAGACATTATCGGTATCGAAGGATATGTTTTTAAAACTAATACAGGAGAATTAAGTGTTCACGCTGAAAACTTTATTCACCTAGTAAAAGCACTAAAACCACTTCCTGAAAAATTTCACGGATTAACAGACGTAGAAGAAAGATTTAGAAGAAGATATGTAGACTTAATTATGAACGAAGACGCAAGACGAGTAGCATTTGCTCGCCCTCGTATAATTCGTGGAATCCAAAAATATCTAGACGATAGAGGCTTCTGTGAAGTAGAAACTCCAATCCTAAGCCCAATCTTAGGAGGAGCAGCAGCAAGACCATTCATAACACATCATAATGCCCTAGATATGCCTTTCTACCTTAGAATAGCAACAGAACTACCACTAAAAAGATTATTAGTAGGAGGAATGGACGCCGTTTATGAAATAGGAAGAATATTTAGAAACGAAGGAGTAGATAGAACTCATAACCCAGAGTTTACTACAATAGAATTATATAAAGCATTTAGTGACCTATATGGAATGATGGACTTAGCAGAAGGAATAATCTCAACAGTATGTATGGACATCAATGGATCTTATGAAATTCCTTGGAAAGGCGAAACTATAAACTTAGCCCCAGGATTCAAAAGATTACACATGGTTGATGGAATAAGAGATATAACAGGAGTAGACTTCTTTAAAGAAATGACTTTAGAAGAAGCCAAAAAAATTGCTGAAGAACATCACATAGCAATCGAACCACACTTTGAATTTGGACACATTGTTAATGCATTCTATGAAGAATTTGTAGAAAAAACAATTATCCAACCAACATTTGTTTATGGACACCCAATTGAAATTAGTCCACTAGCAAAAAAATCAAAAGACCCAAGATACACAGAAAGATTTGAATTATTTATTATGGGAACAGAATATGCAAACGCATTCACAGAATTAAATGATCCAATCGATCAATTTGAAAGATTTGAAAATCAATTAAAAGAAAAAGAATTAGGAAATGAAGAAGCAAACGAAATGGATATGGACTTTGTTGAAGCATTAGAATATGGTATGCCTCCAGCTGGTGGTATGGGAATTGGTATTGATAGACTTATAATGTTACTTACAAATTCAGAAACAATTCGTGAAGTAGTATTATTCCCACATATGAAAAATAAAAACTAAAGCAAAACGTTTAAGTTCTGCTTTTTTCTTTTTAAAAACTAGTAATAAAGTCTATTTTATGATATTATAATAATGTTAGTTAAGGAATATATTTCTATTTAAAATAAGGAGGAAAACAAAATGAAAATATTATCAGTTAACGCAGGAAGTTCTTCGTTAAAATTTCAAGTTTATGAAATGCCTGAAGAACAAATTCTAATCTCAGGATATTTTGAGAAAATTGGACTAAACGACAGTTTTTATACAGTCAAAATAAATGGAGAAAAAATCAAAAAAAACATTTACTTTGAAAATCATGCAGAAGCAGTAAAATGTCTATTAAAAGAATTATTAGACAATAATATTGTAAAAGATTTAGAAGAAATAAAAGGGGTAGGACATCGTATTGTTCATGGTGGTGATAAATATTCTGATTCAGTTATTATTGATGAAGACGTAATCAACACTGTAACAGAACTTTCTCCACTTGCACCTCTTCATAATCCTGCTAATTTAGTAGGAGTTAAAGCCATGATGGAAGCTATTCCAAATGCTGTTCACACTGCAGTATTTGACACTTCTTTCCACCAAACTATGCCACAAGAAAACTACATGTATTCATTACCATATTCATGGTTTAAAGATTACAAAATTCGTAGATATGGTTTTCATGGAACAAGCCATAGATACATTACTAACATAATGCAAGAAAAACTAGGAAAAAAAGAAGTAAATCTTATTACTTGTCACATTGGAAGTGGTGGATCAATAGCCGCTATTAAAAATGGAAAAAGTATATTAACAAGTTTAGGATTTGGTGCTAACGCAGGAATCACTATGGGAACACGCTGTGGTGATGTTGACTATGCAGCCTTATTCTATGTTATGAAAAAAACAGGATATGACATGGATAAAATGACAAATATCTTAAATAAAGAAAGTGGACTTCTAGGAATAAGCGAAAAATTCTCTGATCACAGAGATATTGAAAAAGCAATAAAAGAAGGCGACGAAAAATCAATACTAGCAGATGTAATATATGTACAAAAAGTAGTAGATTATATTGCACAATATTTTGTTAGATTAGAAGGAAAAATAGATGCAATCGTTTTAACTGCCGGAACAGGAGAAAACGCCATTGATTTTAGAAAAGAAGTTATTGAAAAACTTAACTGTTTAAATATCTTTATTGATGATAATAAAAATAACAAAATCGCAAGTTTCTTAGAGAAAAAAGAAGGAATTATAACAACTGATAATTCAAGCGTTCCAGTTTATGTAATTCCAACAGATGAAGAAGTTGTTATTGCAAGAGATACATATAACTTTGCTAAATAGAAAGTAGTCTGAGATAATGAACAATAAGTACATAAAAATATATCACAAAATTAAAAAATATAAAAAAATAGTCATTGCAAGACACGTAGGAGCCGATCCTGATGCCTTATCTAGTCAATTAGGACTAAGAGACGCCATCAAAGAAAAGTTTCCTAAAAAAGAAGTCTACGCAATAGGAGCACCAGCATCAACATTTAGATATTTAGGTACTCTTGACAAATTCACAGAAGATATGACAAAAGACAGTCTAATCATAGTCCTTGATACACCAGACTATAAAAGAGTAGACGGAGTAGACCCAAGGAAATTTGATTGTAAAATTAAAATCGATCATCATCCTTTTGTAGAATCATTTTGTGATATAGAACTAATTGATGACACTGCATCAAGTGCAGCACAATTAGTATTAGAACTAATCTTTAATACACCACTACCATTAACACGTGAAATAGCAGAAAAATTATTTATTGGAATAGTAGCAGATACAAATAGATTTCTATTTAAATATACTACTCCAAAAACATTTGATTTAATCTCCAAACTAATTAAAAAAACAGATATAGACTTTACTAAATTATATGAAAAACTATATTTGAGACCCGTAAAAGAATCAAGATTTCAAGGGTTTATAGCTGACAATATGACAGTCACAGAAAATGGATTTGCATTCATAAAAATAACTGATGAAATATTAAAAAAGTATAATGTAGATGCTGCAACTGCAGGAAATATGGTAAATAATTTTAATTACATCAATGAAATTTATGCCTGGGCAATCTTTTCAGAAGACACAAATAATGAAGTTATAAGAGGCTCTATTAGATCACGTGGACCAGTAATAAATGAAGCAGCCAGTCACTTTGGGGGTGGAGGGCATATATTTGCATCAGGTGTAAGAATAAAAACATTTGATGAAGTAGATCTCTTAATAAAAGAGTTAGATGATATATGTAGTACTTATAAGGAAGACGAGTAGTCACTTAAATAAATCATAACAAAAGAGGAGAAATTATTTTTCCTCTTTTTTGTGAAATTTATACTAACCTTATATTTTTAGTGATATACTATTTATGGAGGTAATTATGAAAAAAATAATCATAGAACAAAGAAATAAATTCAATTTAATTAATATCCTGGTAACACTATTGTTAGCATTTATAATATACTTTATAGCATTACCAGCATTAAATATTCAAAGCATAGGCTTTTGGGTTTATATTATATCAATAATAGGTATTTATATATTCTTAAATACAATTACTGGAATTAATGAAAAAGGATCTTTAGTAGATAATATTAAAATTATAACTTACTTAACAGGTTCAATTGGAGTTTTAATAATGGCAATTATCGTTATTAATTTCTTCTTTTCACCAATATTTAATTCAAAAAGCTACGCTAACAGAATAAAAGTTGATAAATCAGAAGAATTCTTAAAAGATGTAGAAAAGGTTAATTTTGACCATTTACCATTACTAGATAAAAACTCAAGTCAAAAACTAGGAGACAGAGTAATGGGACAAATGCCAGAACTAGTAAGTCAATTCTACGTATCAGACTTATATACTCAAATAAACTATAATAACGAAATTGTTAGAGTAACCCCACTTGAATACAATGGATTCTTTAAATATCTTGCCAATTATAAAAAAGGAGTTAAAGGATATATTACCGTTAATTCAGTTAATGGAAAGTCTAAATTAGTAAAATTAAAAGAAGGTATGAAATACATGCCATCTGCAATGATAATGAAAAACTTAGACCGCAAATTAAGATTTACATATCCAACTAAATTTTTCGGAGAAGAATCTTTTGAACTAGATAATGAAGGAAACCCATACTGGATAATTCCAACCCTAAAATTTTCTGGAATTGAACTAAAAAGAGATGTAGAAGGACTAATCATCCTTAATCCAATTACAGGAGAATCTAAATACTATAAAGTTAAAGATGTGCCAAGATGGGTAGACCACGTTTATAGTGCCTCAATGATAATAGAACAACTTAATGATTGGGGATTATATACAAGTGGATTCATAAACTCATTATTCGGACAAAAAAATGTAGTTAAATCAACTGAAGGATATAACTATACTTTAATGAACGATGATGTATACTTATATACAGGAATAACATCCGTTGCAAGTGATGAAGCAAATTTAGGTTTTATCTTATCTAATATGAGAACCAAAGAAACTAAATTTTATGCTGTTCCTGGAGCACAAGAAACAAGTGCCATGGGAAGTGCTAAAGGTCAAGTTCAACAAATGAACTATACACCAACATTTCCATTATTAATAAACTTAAACAATAAAGCAACCTACCTAATATCACTTAAAGATAATGCAGGACTTGTAAAAATGTATGCCTTTGTAGACGTATTAGATTACCAAAAAGTAGCCGTAACAGACGCTAGTAAAGGAATAGAAGCAGCAGCCCAAGCATACCTAGGAGATATTGAAATAGCAGACTCTGAACTAACTAAAAAAACAATAACAATAAAAACAATATCAACAGCAACAATATCTAGTAATACTTATTATTTTATTACTGATGAATCAGACAATAAATACTATGTATCAATAAAGGTTTCTAAATCAAAGTTACCTTTCCTAAAAGTAGGAGATACCTTAAAAATCTCTTATAAAGGTGAAACAGAGTTAAAAGAAATAAACAAGATTGGTTAAAATCTTGTTTTTTTACTATAACTAAGCAAAAACTTACTTTTTTTAACTAAAAACTCTTTTATTCCTTTGTAAAATAAGATATAATGGTTTTAACGATAGGGGAGGATTAATATGAAGAAAGAAACTTCAAAAAAAGAAGCTACAAAAAAAGTAGTAAAAAAACCAGTTGAACAACCAAAGAAACCTAAAAAAGTAGAGGCACCTAAGGTTGCACCAAAAAAAGAAACTATGTCTAAAGACATGGTAGAAAAGAACTCAGATGATAAAATCTGGATTGTTATTGCACTTTTACTAGTTTTCCTAGTAGGAGGAGCTTTTATTGGAAATAAAATTATTGACAATAAAAAAGAAGAAGCAAGTAGTAATAACAAAATCTATGTTTCTAAAAATGTAACAAGCAATGAAGATGGTACAGTTTTAGTTAAAGTTAAAATCAAATCTAAAGTGGGACTTAAAACAGTTACACTTGAAGATGGTACTATTATGAATTATAATGGTAAAACAGAAGTAGAAATTAAATTTACTGCTACAAAAAATAAATCTTATAAAATATCTATTAAAGATATAAATGGTAAAAAAACAACCAAAGAAATTACCGTGTCTACAGTAGGAAAGAAAAAAGAAGAAATAGAAAAACCTATTGAAGTAGTAGAAGCACCTAAACCTTATGTTGTTTACTATTACCAAGCACCACCACAAAAACAAGAACCAACTATTCCAGCTGCTCCAGTATTTAATAACATTAGTGGATTCTATAAAGAATTAACACCAAAATTAGCACAAGGAACAGTAGAAAAAGTTATTCTTAAAAAAGATACAGTAGTAATTCCTTATATCTTTGGAGACACTCTAAAAGAAGAAGGAAACTATGAATTAATAGTAATTGATAAACATAATCAACAAGCAACATTAAACTTTGTAATCGATTTAACAAGTCCACTAATAAATGGAGTTAATGACAAAAATTTTGCTATCGTATTATTTGACATAGTAGAAACAAACTTAAACTCATTTAAAGTTGAAGAAATTGACTCTTTAGGAAATGTAATAAACACATTTGTTGGAGCTAACAAAATCGATAAAGCAGGATCTTATATTGCAACAGCAATAGACAAAGCAGGAAATACTACCGTTAAAAACTTCGTAGTAGCACCATTCTTTGTAAATCCTATGAACAACATGGTATTTACAACTGAAGTAACTGCAACACCAGAAGCAACTGCAAAATATGATTCATATAAACTAGAAAAACTTAACGTTTTAACTAAAACTTATGAAGAACAAGTAGGCTACGCATTCAACCAAGCAATTGTAAATGCAGGAGTTTATAAACTAACAGTAGTAGTTAATAATACACCAATTGTAGCAGACTTTATAATTGACTTTATAAATCCAGCCATTACTTTTGACTATAACTTAAATAAAGTAAATGTAAATGATGATTCTTTAATTAAAGAAGTAGTTTATGGATGGACAGAAAACGCAAGCATAGAACCAACTTTAATAAATCCACTAGGACTTGATGGATTAGTTAAAGATATACCAACTATAAAAGGAGACTATTACCTTTGGGTAAAAGCAACAGACTATGCAGGAAAAGAGACTACATTTATTTCAAAAGCAATAACTGTAACTGAACCACCTGTATCAACTCCATCTGAATAAGTAGACAATTGTCTACTTTTTCTAACCTCCCATAATTTTACACACTTCTAACAAAATAATTACATAAATTTATTCTATAATGTAATTGTTGGAGGTGATAATGAACAAAAAAAGTAAAACTATTATACGGAGGTGATTATATAAGAAAATAGGAACTACTAATGAGGTGTAAACATGTATAATATTTGTTTAGTGGAAGATGAAAAAGATTTAAATAATTTAATAAAAAATTATTTACAACATGAAGGATATAATGTTATTTCTAAATTTAATGGAACTGACGCAATAGAAACTGTTTCTAAAGAACACATAGATTTATGGATTCTAGATATCATGTTAGGAGACAATATAAGTGGCTACGATATAATTAAAAAAATAAGAGAAACAAACGTAGACGTACCAGTTATATTTACATCAGCACGAGATCAAGACTTAGACAAAATAATAGGTCTAGAACTTGGAAGTGATGATTATGTTACCAAACCTTATTCTCCTAAAGAACTAGTACTTAGAGTACATAAACTACTAGACAGAGTCTATAAAAAAGCATCCATTTTATTAAATTATGAAACCTATAATATAGATTTAGAAAAAAGAACAGTCCATGAATTTGAATCAGAAATCAAACTAACTACCCTTGAATTTGATTTATTAATTATGCTTGTTAACAATAAAACTAAATCATATAGTAGAGAAGATATCCTTTTGAAAATATGGGGTAATGACTATTATGGAAGTGATAGAGTAGTTGATGATTTAGTAAGAAGACTAAGAAAAAAAATGCCAAAGTTAAGAGTAAACACATTATACGGCTTTGGATATAGACTTACTTAATGAAAAACTTTAACTTATCTCAACAATTAATTTGTATAATAATTATAATATTTGGAATAATCACAAGTACAATTGGATACTTGTTTCCAAAAGTATTACTTCCCGTTTTTGAAAACAATATATACTTTATGCTTAGACAACCCCTTGATTTAATTAACTCAAACGCAATAGAAGAAAGTTTAGACCAAGATGTAACATTTCTTTATATAACAAATAATGGTAACATCGTTGCATCTGACAATCTAAAAAAAATAATTAAATTAAGCCCTAGACAAATTATAAATAAATTAAAAGACAAACAAGGTAAATTCACTTTTCTAGGAAAAACCTACTATTATTTACTAGATAAAGAAGAAAATATTACCAAAATAGCACTTACAAACGATAATTACATCAATAATATAAAGAAAAATATTGATGATACAATATTTCCTATACTACTTTGTACAATGCTAATTGTAGTTGGATTGGTACTCTTATGGAGTCAACTTCAAATTAGAAAAATAGAAGCAATAAAAGCAAAAATAGATAATCTCGATAACGATAATTACAAAAAAACAGAAAACTATTATTTTAACGATGAACTACATTCATTATCAGTCTCAATTGACGATATGAAAACCACTCTAAAAGTTCAAGATGAATATAAAAATCAAATGTATCAAAATATTTCACATGATTTTAAAACCCCCCTTACAGTTATAAAATCATATATAGAAGGAATAGAAGACGGAATACAAGAACCAGAAGATGGAATTAAAATAATAGAAGAACAAGTAGATAAACTAGAACAAAAAGTACACTCCTTACTGTATTTAAATAAATTAAATTATATAAAAGAATTAGATTCTTATAAAAACGAGACAACTGACGTTTCAAAAGTTATAGAAACCTCAGTAAAGAAATTTAAGGCTATCAGACCAGATATCAATTGGGAAGTTTCTATTACTGATAAAAAAGTAATTTATAGAGGAACTTATGATATGTGGGAAGCTATTATTGATAATCTGCTAAATAACTTTGTAAGATACGCAGAAAAGAGTATCAAAATAAGTATTAAAAACTCCAAAATTCGCTTTTTTAATGATGGACCCAATATAGACCCTAATATATTGAATGACATCTTTACCCCATATAAAAAAGGAATAAAAGGACAGTTCGGGCTTGGATTATCAATTGTAAAAAAAACCATCATGATTTTCGGTTATGAAATATCAGTCCATAACGAAAAAAAAGGGATAAGTTTTATAATAAAGTAGATTTTTTCTACTTTTTTTCTTCAACTTTATCACCCTGATATATATTATTTTCTAACATATATTTATCAATTTCATTTAAAACTCCAAACTTCTTTATAAGCCAAGTTGGTTCAATTAAATCAGACTCTTTTGGATCACCCGTAATACGGTTTATAACAATTTCTTTTCTAAGATATCTTAATTGATTACAAACAATATCAACGTATTCTTCTCTACTTAAAACATGGAATTTTTCTTTACTATAAATATCACTTAGAACCGTATCCTTTATAATATGTAACATATGTATCTTAATACCTTGAATATCTAAATTATTTAAGTATTTTACAGTTTCAATCATCATATCTTTAGTTTCATAAGGTAACCCATTTATAATGTGAACTACTACATTAATATTACGTTTCCTTAATTCCAAAACAGACTTTTCAAAAACCTCTAATGTATGACATCTATTTATCAAATCAGATGTTTTTTTATGAATTGTTTGAAGCCCTAATTCAACAGTTAAATAAGTTCTTTTAGAAAGTTCTTCTAGATATTCATAAACGTTATCTTCAATTGCATCAGGTCTTGTTGCAATTGATAGCCCTACAACATTTTCTATCCCAACAATTTTCTCATATTTTTCTTTTAGAATATCTAATGGTGCATAAGTATTTGTATTAGCCTGAAAGTAGCCGATATATTTGCTGTTTGGCCATTTTTTTAATAATATATTTTTAACATTTTCAAATTGAACTGTTAAGTCATCTATAACATTGCCAGCATAATCACCAGACCCACTTTTTGAACAATAGATACATCCTTTAGTTCCTACTTTTCCATCTTTATTTGGACAAGTAAAACCACCATTTAAACTCACCTTAAAAACCTT
>JAVWTD010000038.1:0-12234 GCA_036667875.1 Bacilli bacterium | reverse complement strand
TAGTTATATGATTTTCTTGATTTTTGTTTGTAATATTTTTTAATTCTTTTTCTTATATTATCCATATCAATCAAAAAATAAACTGACGCCGCTAAAGTTATAATCGAAGTAGATATATAACTAAAACTAGTAGATACAAATGATAATGCTCCATTTGATACATATTTTCCTAAATCATTAATAACTTTATTAAATGTATCTGATAAAGTTTCTTGGAATGCTCCAAAGTTTAAATCATACTGCATAGATATTTCTTTAAAAAAGGCTATTATTGCATTAAATAGGCTCCCTAATTGAGTAAAAAGCATAGGAATTACCACAAGCAAAGTCATAGCTAAAAAGGCTATTACTACTGCTAAAACTATAAATATACAAACTGCTTTTGGACCTTTTATTTTCTTTGTATAAGGATAAAGAGCATACGCTAAACTAAATGAAATTAAGAAAGGAAAAAAGATACTAAATATTTTTGTTCCTAAATTAATCCACAAGCCACTTGATTGATACATTAAATATATAATAAAAAATAAGATAGCTAAGTTTATTAATTTGAAATCTAATTTATTTTTTATCATTTATAGTCCTCACTATCTAATATTATTGTAACAGGTCCATCATTAATAAGTTTAACTTCCATGTCGGCTCCAAAGACACCAGTACTTACTTTGATGTTTTCTTCTTTTAATAAACGATTAAATTCATCATAAAGAACTGTTGATTCACTTCCTCTTAGTGCTTTTAAGTATGATGGTCGTCTTCCTTTTCTTGTATCAGCGTATAGAGTAAACTGGCTAATACTTAAGATGCTTCCATTAACATCAAGTAATGACCTATTCATAACACCTTCTGAGTCATTAAAAATTCTTAAGTTTATTACTTTGTTTATCATTTTTTCAATTATTAAATTTGTATCAGTATCAGTAAATCCCACAAGAAGTACTAATCCAAAATCAATACTTCCTACTTCATTTCCTTCAATACTAACACTTGCATTTTTACTTCTTTGTACTAATATTTTCATTATTTTATTATTCTTTCTACTGATTTTATTTTTGGTAAACTATCTATTTCATTCATGAATTTTGCCAAAGAATCTTTATCAGGAACTTCTACTATTATTTCAAATAAATAATCATCTAATTGGGATGATATGGTATTAATAGATTTGATAGTCATATCATTATTACTTGTTTTAGATATAATATCTAGTAAGATATTTTTGTTTTCTGACGCTCTTATTAATAGAGTTGTTGAATATTTGTTTGATATTTTCATATTCCATTTTACTTCTATTAATCTTTCATCTAAGTCACTAACATTTGGGCAAACTGCTCTATGCACAGTTATTCCATTTCCTTTGGTAATATAACCGATTAAATTATCTCCTGGAACTGGTTTACAGCATAGTGCAATATTTACCTTTATTTCATCAATTCCGTTTACAATAATATCGTTTTTACTTACTTCAGACACTATTTTTGAATTGCATGTAGCTTTCTTTAAAATTAGTTCTACTTTTGTTTCATTAGTAGAATTTAAAAAGTTAAAGAGCATAATTGGTGTTATTTTACCAAAACCAACGTTTACATAAAATTCCTCTTGGGTTTGAAGTCTAAACTCTTTTAAGAATTTTTCTATATTTTCGTTTGAAACAAGTTCAGAGAAGGATATTTTTTTCTTTCGACATTCATCTTTAAGTATGTCTTCTCCTTTTTTTTCGTATTCTTCTTTATCTATTTTATTAAAGAATGCTTTTATTTTGTTTCTAGCGGAACTTGTATAAGCCATATTAATCCATTCACGAGAAGGTCCAAGTGAATTTTTGTTTGTGTTTATTTTTATTATATCATTGTCTTTTAATTTATAGTCAAGTGGAACAATATTATTATTAACGATTGCTCCTATCATTTTATCTCCTACTCCTGAGTGAACTCTATAGGCAAAGTCGATAGGATTTGATCCTGTTGGAAGTTCTATTACATCCCCTTTTGGAGTAAAAACATAAATGTTTTCTTTTAAGACTTCTTCTGAAACTGATTTTACAAAATCTTCATCATTTACTTCTTCTTGTTTTAAGTCCATTATATTTCTAAAGAATTGAAGTTTTTGTTCCATAGTATTTTTCATACTAGCTTTAACATTGCTTCCTTTTTCTTTATATGACCAATGTGATGCTATTCCTAATTCTGCTATTGAATCCATTTCATAGGTTCTTATTTGAATTTCATATAATTGTCCACCTTCACCGAAAACGGTTGTATGTAGGGACTGATACATGTTTGTTTTAGGCATTGCTACATAATCTTTAAATCTTTTTGGAATAGGTCTATATTTTGAATGAATTATTCCAAGTGCTTGATAGCATTCAGACTCAGTATCAACATAGACACGAAGCGCTAGTAAATCATAAATGTCAGAAAACTTCTTTCCTTTATCAAGTTTTTTATAAATACTATAAATACTTTTAGCGCGTCCTTTTATTTCATGTTTTATAGTGTGTTCATTTAAAATATTGGAAACAGATTGTTTCATTTCTACTATTAATTGATCTCTTTCTGCTTTACTTTGGTTTAGTTTTTCTACAATTTCAAAATAAATATCAGGTCTATAATATCTTAAAGATAAATCCTCAAGTTCACTTTTAATACTTCCTATACCTAATCTATGCGCTATAGGTGTAAGTATGTCTAGTGTTTCTTTGGCTTTTAATTTCTGTTTCTTTTCAGGTAATACCCATATAGTTCTAAGATTATGTAATCGGTCTGCTAGTTTTATAATAATAACTCTAACATCCTCAGAAAGTCCTACTAATATCTTACGATGATTAGCAATCATAGCTTCATTGTCACATTGAAAGTTTAATCTATTTATTTTAGTTACACCATCAACTAATAAAGAGACTTCGCTTCCAAACATATCTGTAATTTCTTCAATTGTAACTGGTGTATCTTCTACTACATCATGAAGAAGAGCTGCTTCAATTGTTGCAGCATCAGCAAATATTTCTGTTAAAATATAAGCAACATTTAGAGGATGAATTATATAATCTTCCCCACTTTTTCTTTTAACTCCAAAGTGTTTTTCAAAAGCAAGATTATATGCTTTTTTAATCATTTCTAATTCAGACTCTTCGGTTATATATGTTTCTAATTTTTCTGTTAACTCATCATAAGTTATATTTGGTTTATCTTTTCTCATTATACTCACCACCATTAATTTTAATTATATACTAAATAAGTTTATTTATCAATATAGAAGTGTTTTAGAAACGCAAATATATTGCATTTAAGTGTTTTAGAAAAATAAAACTGTTAACAAATAAATGTCAACAGTTATATAAATTAGTTTAGTCTTCTTCTTCATACCATTTCTTTTTAGCGGGTTTTCCAATATTTCTTTTTTCAATATCAAACCATAATTGACTGGCAATAAATATTGAAGATAATACTCCTGCTATTAGACCTACAAATAATGCAAAGTTAAAGTTGATAATTTCTCTTGCTCCAAATGCTATTAAAGCAATTACAGGAGTTAGTGTTGTTACTGTACTTACAATACTTCTTGCTAATGTATCAGTAATACTTTTATTAACAATATTTGCAAGTTCTTTTTCTGATTTAACTTTATTATCACGTTTATTAGAAATGTTTTCTCTAATACGGTCAAACGTAACAATGGTATCGTTTATAGAGTATCCAATTATTGAAAGGATAGCGGCTATAAAGATGCTTGTTACTTCAATTTTAAATAAACTAAACGCAACAATAATTAGGAAAGCATCATGCACGAGTGCTATGATTCCACTTATTGCGTAACTAAATTTAAATCTTAAAGATACATAAACTATGATACCTAAAGATGAAAGTAGTACTGCTAAGAATGCATTTTTTACTAAATCTTTTTTAACAATATTTGATATAACACCTATGTCAGTTTTAGCATCATATTTTTTAGTAAATAATTCTTCTGTACTTAAAACTTCTGTTTTGTTAAATGATTCTGTTACTTTAAGTATAGCGGTATTACTATCTATTACTTCTGAATCATACAATGTATATCCTAAATCTTTAATATCTTTTTTTAATTTTGTTATGTTAAGTTTTTCTTCACTTGTTATATTTATTGAAGAACCACCTTTAAAGTCTATTCCTAAAGTAAGTTTATTTATTGCTAAAGATGTAATACCTATTACAACCATTATAGCCATATAAATATAAGCCTTTTTACGCATACCTATAAAATCAATAATCTTTCTTTCTTTTTTACCTTTATATCCAATAAATAGATTTAATTTATCATTAAATACTCCAGTATTTACAAATAGACCAAGTAAGAATCTTGTTAGCATAACCATTATAAGCATAGTAACAATTGTAGAGATTATTAGCATGGTTGCAAAACCTTTAACGCTACTTTCTCCAAATATAAATAATATTGCTGCTACTAAAAGAGTTGTAAAGTTAGCATCAAAGATTGCCATAAATGAGTTTTTATTACCTTTTTTATAGGCTCCTTCTAGTCTAATGTTAGCCTCTAATTCGTCTTTAATACGAGAAAAACTAATTACACATGAGTCAACAGCCATTCCTATTCCAATAACTAAAGCTGCGATACCAGGAAGTGTTAAAACACCACCAAATAGCCAGAAAGAAAGGAAAGTAAGGAATGTATAAATAGCTATTCCAATTGTTGCTATAAAGCCCGCAAAATGGAAAATAGCAATCATAATAAGTCCTATGGCAGTTACTCCAATAATACCTGCTTTAGATGTTAACTCTAAAGAGTTTTCACCAAAAGAAGCAGCAACTGTTTTTGAACTTACTTCTTTAAGTTTTGTAGGTAGGCTACCTGAATTAATTAAGTTTACTAAACTTTCAACTTCTTCAGATGTAAAGTTTCCTTGGATTATTACATCACTTGAAAATCCTTGTGAAACTGTAGCCGCTGATAAACATTTTGAATTACCGTCGCCACATTTTCCTTGTTCACTTTTAAAGTTTGTAGTACCATCATAATCTAACCAAATAACAATTGTTTTGTCTTCTGTTTTACTAATAGCACTTGTAACTCTATAAAATTCATCTTTATCTTTTATTGATAAACTAACAGCGGGTCTTCCTTTTTCATCTTGAGAAACTTTAGCCCCTCCTGTTTTTAAGACATCACTATTCATTAATAATTTATTATTAGTATCTCTAAATGATAAATTAGCAACTGAACTTAATGTTTCACGAGCTTTAGTAGGATTACTAATACCCGCTAATTGAACACGAATTTTATTATCTCCTTCGATAACTATTTCAGGTTCACTTACTCCTAAAACATCAATTCTTTTTGATATTGTTTTATAAGTTCCCTTAACCATTTCTGGTGTTACTTTTTTACCATCTATACTTTGTACTTCGTAAAGCACTTCAAATCCACCTTGTAAATCTAACCCAAACTTTAAACTTTTTAGTAATCTAGGTGTTGTTAATCCCATTACTAATAATATTGTTACAATTATTAATGTACTTTTAATAATTGAATTTTTTTCTTTTTTCTTCATGTATTTTCCTCCTACTCGAAATAAATATGCCTGTTTGTCATATTAAGTTTGTCTTTAAGATATCCATCTATTAGTATATTATCAGCGTTAAGTACGTCACTTACCATTTGATAAAGTAATAGATCATTTGATTCTCTCCATTTTATTTCTTTTAAATAATTCCATACATCTTCTTCTTTGATGTATTCAAATCCTACTCGGTGCATTTCTTCTGTTTTGGTAACTAAAGCTGGCTTTAAGCGACTATATAATTCTTCTAATGAATTGAATTCAATATCCATAAAAATTCCCTCCATGCTATGCCTAAAGACATTATATATTAAATTTGTGAATTTTTAAAGCATTTTTAACAAATATCTTGTTTTTATTTTTGTTTTATACTATAATTAAGAAGACGTTTTGCAAAAATCATATAGAATAATATGTACTACATAAAATATGTGGTTTTTTGCGTTATAAGGAGGAGAAAATGATGAACGAAAAGAATTTAATTGAAGAAAAAGAGTACCTTAGAAATGTACTCGGTTATGTTGATAAAATGATTATTGATACAAAAGAAGAACATGACTATAACAAAAAAGAATATGAAGACATAGCTCTTCCAGATCTTGAACAAAAAAGTTACTTTAGAAAATGTAAAGAAAGAGTTTTCAAAACAGAAGAAAGAATGAATTACTTAAAAGAATTTAGAAAGAATACTCATTTTGGGAGAATGGATTTAGAACTTAAAGAAGAATCCTTAACTGAATCTCTAATTATGTATTTAGGTGAAAAAAGTATAAATGATGGTATTAGAAACATTGTTTATGACTGGAGAAGTCCTGTTGGTAATTTATATTATATGAGTAACCAAGAAGACTTTAAATTTAATGAAACAGTTTACGAATTAAACTTAAAGCGTCAAATTGAAATTGACAATTCAGAAATTGTAAATATTTATGATTCTTTTATTAAGGGGAGTGACTTAAATGTTACTGATAACTTCTTAATAAAGGTCTTAGAGAATAAAAAAAACAGAAATGAATTTACAGATATTATAAAAACTATTCAAAGTAATCAAAATGCTATTATAAGAGATTCCTTAGAAACAAATTCTATTATTCAAGGGGTAGCAGGAAGTGGAAAAACGGTTGTTTTACTTCATAGACTTTCTTATTTATTATATAATTACCCTACTATTGATAAAGAAAAACTAGCATTTATTACTCCTTCTAAAATATTTCAATCAAAATTATCTAAAATTAACCGTAGTTTGTCACTTACTTCACTAAAGATGTTTCCAATGGAAGATTATTATCATAATAAAATAAAGGAATACATTCCTCCAATAAAGATTAAAAGCGTAATAAAAGATGATTACAAAAAAGAAGTATTAGAATTTATTTATAGTGATGATTATAATGTTTATTTAGAAAATATTATTAGTGAATATAGAAAAACAGACAATTCAAAGAAAAAAGAAAACATAAAAATAATAATGGATTTAATTTTTAAAGATTTAAAGATAAAATTTAATTTAAAAAAGAAGTCATGGTTAGAAGATAAAAAGTGTATAAAAGCTTTTGCTTTTACTATTCTTAAAATTTATAATCTATATGGTTTTACTGCTTATACTGACTTTAATTATTTGTTTATCGATGAAATGCAGGACTACTCTGATAATGAATATAAATTAATTAATGCTTTAGAAAAAAAATGTTACTTAAATTTATATGGAGATGTTGAACAAGCAATTTTACCATACATTAAGAAAAAGACTTTAGATGGACTAAGCAATCTTTTAAAAGATATAAAACAAACTGACAATGTTAATGTTTATAAATTGAGTGAAAACTATCGAAATAGTCGTCAAATAATAAACTATTGTAATCAGTTTTTAAAAGTAAAAATGCTAGCAATGGGAATCTCAAGTGATGAAGTAAAAGTTAGTGATATCTATAAAAAAGATGTTATAAAAGAAATTATAGACAATTATGATAAAAATGTTGTTGTTATTGTAAATGATACTCATTTACTTGAAGAAATAAGCGAACTAGGATATGAAGCATATAATGTTAAAAATGCCAAAGGCTTAGAATTTTCAAAAGTAGTTGTAATAGAAGAAGATTTTATGGAAACCGAGAAATATGTAGCCTATACAAGAACTCTTGATAAATTATATATATATAAATTAAAGACAGATAATTAAATCTGTCTTTTTTTATTATATTTATTTATTAAATTAGTAAATTCTGTTTGAATTTCATTTAGTCTTTCTTTTGTTTTAGCTTCAAATCGTGCTGTTATTACAGGTCCTGTATTAGATACCCTTACTAAAGCAAAACCATCATCATAAACTACTTTTAATCCATCTAATGTTAATGCATTTTTATAGTTTTCTTTTATTTTTTCAATTACTTCAAATTTAAGCGTGTCTGTTGAATTGAATTTTAGTTCAGGTGTTGAATAGTATTCATTTATTCCATCAAGTAAATTTGATAGTTTTTTGTCGGTTTTTGATAATATTTCTATTATTCTTAATCCTGCGTACATGCCTGAATCAAATCCTGGGAATTTATCATTAAAAAATAAGTGTCCTGAATATTCTCCTCCAAAGGGAATATTATCTAATTTTATTTTATTTTTTAGGTAAGAATTACCTGTTCTATACTGGATTGGAATTCCTTTTAGTTTTATTATTTCATCTTCTAAGGCTTTTGAACATTTAACATCAAATAAAAATCTTTTGTCTTTATTTTTTGGAATTAAATCTCTTGCAATAATAATCATTACTTTGTCTATTCCTATATGTTCTCCTTTTTCAGTTACTATCCCTACTCTATCACCGTCACCATCAAATGCTATTCCTAAGTCAAAATGACCTTCAATTACTTTCTTTTTTAGTATTTCCATATTTTCGGTTACACAAGGGTCTGGGTGATGATTAGGAAAATTGGAATCTGGAAGGTCAAACAACATTTCTAAATCTATATTAAATTTACTATATAATTCTTTAGCAAAATAACTTGTAGTTGCATTTGCACAGTCTACTATTACTTTTAGTTTACGGGCACCTATATTAATTGATGACTCTATTAATTTAAAGTAATCTTCTTTTATGTTTATTTCTTTTAATTGTCCATTTCCTTTATCAAATTTTCCCAAAAGGGTAAAGTCTCTGAAGTCTTCTATTTCTTTTCCTTTGGCGTTTAAATAGTCTGTGAATGCTATTTTGAATCCATTATCATCTTTAGGATTATGACTAGCGGTTACCATAATGCCTGAGTCAATTTTTTGAAATAGACAGCCAAAGTAGTACATTGGTGTTGTAACTAAACCTAAGTATGTTACATTTACTCCTGTACTACGAATTCCTTTAATTAAGGCGTTTGTTAATTCTTCAGATGAGTAACGATTATCATGTCCTACAACACAATTAGTTTTTCCTAGTTTTTTTATATATGTTCCAAAAGAGGCTCCAATTGTTGTTGCAACATTTGCATCTATATCAGTTTTATAGACACCTCTTATATCGTATCCTCTGAATATATTTTTGTTTATCATAAATATTTCCTCCTATTATTTTAATTATATCATATATTTTAGTATGAAGAATAAATTTATTAAATCAACTTTAATTTTATTGATCGGTGGCTTATTAACTAAAGTACTTGGTATGGTTATAAGAATTACTATGAGTAGACTAATGAGTACTGATGGTATTGGTGTTTATATGCTTTTGATGCCTACTTTTAGTTTATTGATTGCAATTAGCCAGTTTGGATTTCCTACTAGTATATCAAAACTTGTAGCGGAGAATAAGAGAAATAATCGTAGGCTTGTTTTTTCGGTTCTTCCTATTTCAATTATTTTAAATATTATGATTATGTTTCTTTGTCTTTTTTTTGGAAAGTTTATTGCCGTTAATTTAATTCATGAGCCTAGAGCTATATTAGGTCTTAAGTGTATTGGATTTGTGCTTCCTTTTATTAGTATTTCTAGTATTTTAAGAGGGTATTTTTTTGGAAGAGAAAAGATGTTTCCTCATGTTATTTCTAATGTTATTGAGGATTTAGTTCGTCTTCTTAGTTTGATTATTGGTATTCCTATATTTATGAAGTATGGAATAGAAAAGGCTGTTATGTTTGTTGTTATGTCTAATATTATTAGTGAATTTACTTCAATCGTTGTTCTTATTTTCTTTCTTCCTAAGAAAATTAGTATTGGGGACTTATGTCCAAAGAAGAGTTATATAAAAGATGTTATGAGTTTAAGTGTTCCAACAACAGCGTCAAGAATTATAGGGAACATCGGATATTTTTTTGAACCTATTATTTTTACTTCTATTTTACTACATAGTGGTTTTAAAAATTCTTCTATAGTTCATGAGTATGGTGTTATTAGTGGTTATGTTATGCCTTTACTTTTACTTCCATCTTTCTTTACTAACGCTATTAGTCAGGCTGTAATTCCTGTAATTAGTAATAGTTATGTTAATAGAAAATATAAATATTTAGTGTCTAAGATTAAACAGGCTATTACTTTTTCTTTATTAATAGGTATTCCTACTACTATTTTATTTCTTCTTTTTCCAGGGTTCTTTTTACATTTAATTTATAATAATATAGAGGGTGTAAAATATTTAAGATTTCTTTCTATATTCTTTTTACTTTTTTATATAGAGACCCCTATTCAAGCTTCTCTTCAAGCAATGGGATTTTCTGTTGAAACTATGAGATGTACTATATTTGGAGTTATTATTAAATTAATTACACTTACTTTGTTTACTTATTTATTTGGTATTTGGGGTCTTTTAATTAGTAGTGCTATTAATATATTGTTTGTTACGTTTTATTCTTTAAGTATACTAAAAAAGAAGACTAATTGCCTTCTACTTTAGAAACTGTTGTTCCTATTAAATTATATTTTATTTGGAATCCTTCAATATAGAATATTGCTTCCGCAATTTTTCCTTTATCTGAAACAACGATAAGTGATTTTTGGCTTAATTCTTTATCTTTAAGTTTAAGTTTATCAATAATAGATCCATTTTCCACTTTTTCAGTTGTTTCTTCGTTTACTAGATAAAAGTTTTTATCTTCGAATAAAGAATACATTCCTTTGTCAATTTTCTTATTATCTTTATTTTGATTTATTTCATCAATTCTTGTTTCGATGATGTCGACATAATCATATGTTGTTGTTTTAAGGCCAAGTTTTGTAATTTCTAATGATAATTTTTCAGTTATTGAAGTTTTTTCTAGTTCATATTGTTGTTCAGCTTTTTTTTCATAACTTCTCATAAATATGTATGTTCCAAGTACTCCTATTATTAGTCCAATAGATAAACCCATTATTAGGGCAAATGTTTGTTTTTTCATAAATTATTCTCCTTAGTCAATTATTATTCCATCCATACTCCATGTTTTTACATCTGTAATTTTGACGGTTTTTATTTGTCCAATATTTTTTGGATCTCCTTTTGCATTCACGAGTTTCATAGTGTCTGAATATCCCATAAGCATTTCTTTATTCTTTCCACTATATCCTTCGATTAAGACTTTTACTTCTTTATCTTTATAATTATTATTTGCAATTAAAGCGTAGTTATTAATTATTTCATTAAGTTTATAAAGTCTTTGATTTTTAGAATCTACTGTTATGTTGTCTTCCATAGAAGAGGCAGGAGTTCCAACACGTGGTGAAAATATGAATGTAAAGGCTGAATCAAATTTGCACTTATTGACAACTTCAAGTGTCTCGTTGAAGTCTTCTTCTGTTTCTCCAGGGAACCCTACAATTATGTCGGTTGTTATTGAAGAATATGGTAGTGCTTTTTTAAGTTTATTATATAGTTCTAGATATTCTTCTTTGGTATATCTTCTTCCCATCAGTTTTAGAATTCTGCTTGATCCTGATTGAAGTGGTAAGTGTATATAAGGCATTATGTTTTCATATTTTCTTATTACTTCTATCATGTCATCATTAAAGTCCCATGGATGACTTGTTACAAATCTTACTCTTTCAATTCCTGTTTTAGATACATCTTCAAGTAGATTAGTCATTGTATAACTAGTTTCTAAGTCTTTTCCATAGGCATTTACATTTTGACCTAGCAGTGTCACTTCTTTGTATCCTTGTTTGATTAAATCTTTTACTTCATTAATAATAAATTGTGGTTCTCTACTTCTTTGTTTTCCTCTTGTATATGGAACGATACAGTAAGTACAAAATTTATCGCATCCATACATTATATTTACCCACGCTTTATATTTACTATCTCTTTTTGCAGGTATGTTTTCTATTACATCTCCTTCAATACTTAAGACATCTACTTCAAGTGCTTTTTTTGCAAGAGAAGTATTTATTATGTTTGGTAAATTATGAATGTTATGGGTACCAAATACTATGTCTAACCATTTAAATTTAGACACTATTTCTGAAACAACACTTTCTTCTTGAGCCATACAACCGCATATTCCTGCTATTAGGTTTGGTTTTGTCTCTTTTAAGTGTTTTATTCTTCCTATCATTCCAAACACTTTATTGTGAGCATTTTCTCTTATTGCACAAGTGTTTAGAAGGATTAAATCGGCATCTTCAAAAATGTCTGTTTCAGTGAAACTCATATTTTCAAGTATTGCTTTAATATTTTCACTATCATGTTCATTCATTTGACATCCATACGTTTTAATTAAATATTTTTT
>JAVWTD010000037.1:0-12406 GCA_036667875.1 Bacilli bacterium | reverse complement strand
ATTACAAATTTAAAATTATATTGAATATATAAGAAACTTTTGTTATAATAGTTTTATTAGATAGGAGAATTGTATGAAAAGGGAAGATTTAGAACTACTTTCATTAGATGATTTAGAAGAAGAAGAATTCATGCTAAATACACCAAATGAAAGCAAAAAAGACTTGTTTGAATCTGCTTTAGATTTATTTAAAGAAGATGACGAGGTAGACACATTTAATGAACAAGATTTTCTTTCTGGTATTGAATTAGATGATTTAAAACCAAAAAGCGATTTAATAAAAGATGATATTATTGAATCACCATCAATTGATGAAACAGTTGTTTTAATAGATGAATTTAAAAAACCAGAGAAAAAAATTAGACGTTCAAAAGAAGAAAGAGAAGCTTATATTAAAAGCACTCTAAAAGAAATAAAAAAGATAAAAGATGAAGAAATAATCGAATTCAAATTAAAAAAATTAGCGGGAGAAGTAAGGATATCTGTTACTCAATTAAGAGAAAGACTAGAAGAATTACCAAAACCACGAAAAAGAAAAACAACAGGAACTGAAGAAGTAATAGCAGAAGAAAAAAAAGAAGACAAAGTAGAAATAACTACTGAAGAAAAACCAGTTATAACTGAACCAATAAAAGAAAAGAAACCTAAAAAAGAAAAAAAACCTAAAAAAGGAAAAAGAAAAGCAAATAAAATAGAGATAGTATTTTGTACTATTAGTTGTCTATTTATTTTAGGGTGCCTTATTTATTTTGGTGGAAGATTACTTAAATATTATAAAATATATAATCCAAAAACAGAAACTGGCGAAAAGGTAAACTTAATAGGTGCTACCATTACATCGGGTACTATAGTTACTGAAGGAAGTGGCCTTTATAAAAATGGAAGTGCATACCTATTTAAAGGAAGTAAGAGTAATAATTATTTAGAATATAGTAATTTATTATGGAGAATCCTAAAAGTAAACCAAGATGGTTCACTTGACTTAGTATTAAATGATTCTTATAATAGTATGATGTGGAATTCAGAAATGGGCAAATACACAGACTCTGATATTAGATCATATTTAAATAAAGAATTTATTAAAATGATTGATAAAACAAACTTAGCAAAAGTTAATTTTTGTTTAGATTTAATAGATAATGTATCTGCCATAACATGTAAAGAAACAAATGATGAAGATTTTGTTAGACTATTAGGTATGACAGACTATCTAAACGCTAAAGATGGACAAGATAGTTTTATTCCAGCAGAAGATTTATGGTTATATAATGCTTTACCTGAAAACGTATGGCATACAAATGCTGGTAGCATGTCAAACAGTTTAGCAAACGAAGATTACTTCATTGCACCTGTTATCAAACTTAAGAACTCAACACAATTAGTAGGAGGAAAAGGAACAAAAGAATCCCCTTACACTATTGATAAGAATAAAAAAAGAATATTAGTTGGTTCAAATGTTAAATTAGGAGAAGACACATGGATTGTCAATAAAATTGAAACAGACAAGATTTATTTAGCACGCAAAAATAATTTAAATACAACTTATAGATTTGATTTAAATTCAAATGTATTTAATAAAGATAGCCAATATTCAGTTGCAAGTTATTTAAATAATTCTTATTTTAACTCATTACCATATAAAGATAAATTATTAGATGGTGTTTTTAATACAGGAACATATTTAAAAAGTTATAAAGAAATATCAAAAACTAATGTAACTGCTAAAGTTGGAATGTTATCTATTACTGATAGCAAAATAGGACTTACTGAAGATAGTTATTACTTAATAACTGGAGCAGAAGAAGGATATTCATTCTTCTATAATAACAAAATGATTTCAAGATCAAAAATCAATTTAGCAAGAGGAGTAAAACCAGTTATTGTTATTGATTCAAAAATCTTAACAAAAGGAACAGGTACTTCTGAAGACCCATATATGATAGGAGAATAAGATGAAAAAGTTTACAATTGTAATGATTGTATTAGATATTTTAGTTGTACTAGGATTTGTTGTAACTTACTGTATTCCTTTTGTTAAGAATACAGTAATTATGACATCTTTAAATACTAAAACACATCAATACATTGCTTATACTTTTTATAGTGAAGAAACAATTAATAAAGTATTAGCCGGTGACTCATTTACACCACTTACGGATTCAGTAAATTTAAATGAAATAGTAATTGACAACGCAGAACGTGAACACTACGATAGTGAATACGAAAAAGCAATATTGACAAGAGATCAAGGAAACGAAGATTATAAATTGTTGAATATAGATGTAGCAGGTTATAAAGCTTATCTAGTAGCAATTTATGACCCATCAAAAGTACAGTTAATTCACTCTAAAACATTTAATCAAGGAACAGGACAAGAACAAATTAAAAACATGTGCTTACGTTATGGTGGTACTGTTTGTATAAATGGAGGAATGTTTGTAGATAATGGATTAGGTTCAGATATACCTATGGGATATCTAATTAAAAACGGGAAAATTATTTGGTCAGACAATGAAGCTCCCGCTAATTTAATTGGATTTACTAAAGACCATAAACTTCTACTAACTAATTCAACAGGAGAAGAAGCAATTAAAATGGGAATGCGTGATGCACTTGAATTTGGACCATTCTTAATAGTTAATGGAAAAAGTATTGAATTTAATTCAGCAGTTGGAGGATACTCAAGAGCTGCTCGTGTTGCTATAGCACAAAGAAGAGATGGTACAGTCCTATTCTTAGTAACAGAAGGTACACATGCTTTTGGACCTAACATGGGAGAAGTTATTCAAACTCTTAAAAATTACGGAGCATATAATGCTGCTAATTTAGATGGAGGAACATCAAGTCAATTAGCAATCAATGGACAACTTATAAATACACCAAAAAATATTTATGGACAAGTAGTTTATGGTGGAAGAGCAGTTGTTAGTGGATTTGGTCTAGTTCCTTAAATTGGATTATAACTAAAATATCCAAAAACTATAAATAAAATAATTAATAAAAGAGAAGAGATGAAGGTAAGGTATTTGCTTTCATCTTTTTTCATGAGTAAATATTTAATTTTAACTATAATTATTATTACTAATAACATTAAAGAAATAGTAATAATAAACTGGTGCCCTAGTAGAAAATATAGAGGTAAAAAAAGACTTAAATAGATAGGTATAGACAAAATAGCCGAAAGTATAGAAGAAGACCAAAAATTGTGGTATAATACATTAGATTTAGCAAGAAAAGTATATTGAAATAATGAATATTCTAAGGATGAAACCAAGATAATTTTCATGTGTTCTAGGATACTTTCATTTATAGGGAAAAATATTAATGTAAAATTATTAGGAAACCATTTATAAACATTATGATTTATAAAACATAGTAAAAAGACAACAATTATTTCTATTATTTTCATTTTTTTCTTCCTTTCTCTTAATAATATGTATAAATTCTTAGAAATTATAAAAAAATCGTTTAAAAAAAAGGATATACGGATTCTTTACCGTATACTATATGTAGGGAGTATGATATTATGAATCAAGTAGCACCAGATAAAATAGCAGAAATACGTAATAGCATAGACATAGTTGATATAGTAAGCAGTTATGTTGCCTTAACTCAAAGAGGAAAAAACTTTTTTGGAGTTTGTCCCTTTCATGATGATTCAAATCCAAGCATGAGTGTTGCTAAGGATAAACAAATATACACTTGTTTCTCGTGTGGAGCTACAGGAAATGTTTTTAACTTTATAAGTAATTATGAAAATATTTCATTTATGGAGGCTTTAAAGAAATGCGCCGATATGGCTAATATTCCTTTAGACATTAAAACTAAAAATAATGATAACGAAAAATTTAATAACCTTTATCAAATTTATGATATTAGTACTAAATTTTATCATAATATCCTAAAAAGTGTTCAAGGTAGAGAAGCAAGAGAATATTTAAATTCTAGAATGATTAGTGATGAAATAATTAATACTTTTAGAATTGGTTTGTCTTTAAAAGACAGAAGTATGTTGACTAAATTTTTAACAAAAAATGATTATACAAAAAAAGAATTATTAGATAGTGGTTTAATTTTAGACAATGAATATGGAATAAATGATATTTATTGTAATAGAATTATGTTTCCACTTGAAGATTTAAGCGGGAGAATTGTTGGATTTAGTGGGCGTATTTATAATAGCGTGGATAACGCTAAATATATCAACACAAGAGAAACAGACATATTTAAAAAAGGTGAGACACTTTATAATTACAAAAGAGCCTCTAAATATGCAAGACTTACTGGTTCTGTTATCATTATGGAAGGATTTATGGATGTCATCAGAGCATATACAGTAGGTATTAAAAATGTTATAGCTACAATGGGAACAGCAGTAACTTCAAAACACGCTAATATTATTAAAAGAATGGCAAAAGACATATATGTCTGCTTCGATGGGGACCAAGCAGGAGAAAAAGCAACAAATTCAATTATTAATGAATTAGAATTAGTAGGGGTTATACCTAAAATAATTAGACTCGAAGATGATTATGACCCAGACGACTACATTAAAAAGTTTGGAGTAGAGAGTTTTCAAGCAAAACTGGATAATCCAATGTCTGTGATTGAATTCAAATTAAATTATTTAAAAAAAGGATTTGATTTAAATAATATTGAAGATAAAGCATCTTATACAAGAAATGTTATTGATGTTCTTAATAGATTTGATGATGATATTTTAAGGGAAATGGCTCTTCTTAGTGTCAGTACTGAAACAGGGCTTGATGTAGAATTCTTAAGAAAAAGATTAAAACCTTTAGGAAATCTTGTTAAGGCTAAAACAGAGGAAATAAAAAATCCTATGCCACCACAGCCCATACAAAGAGGATTAAATAAATATCAAAAAGCTGAAATTAATTTAATCTATTACATGCTTCAATCTAAAGAGGCTATTCTAATTTATGATAGAAGAATAACGCACATGCCTACAAAGGGAATGAGATTACTTGCAAGGGAAGTAAGTAGTTTTTATCACTATAATAAATATATAAATGTCGCAGACTTTTTATCTTATGCAGAGTGTTCAAATGAACTTCTTGAACCTCTAAAAAAAGTAATAAGCCAAAATCTTCGAGATGAAGTGGATATTAATGAAATAGTTGATTATATTAATGTAATAAGAGAGTATAACATTAATAATGAAATTAAAAAATTACAAATAAAAATTAGTAGTGAGACAGATACAAATAAACAAAGAGAACTAGTTAGTAAAATTACTGATTTAATCAAAGAAAAAGTTGATTTATAAATATAGTTAGGGGAATTTATATGCAAGAAATAAAAAGCTTTGAAGAAAGAAAAAACGAACTCGTTAAATTAGGAAAAGAAACAGGATATATCACTTATGAGCAGTTAGCTGCTTCACTAAAAGGTCTAGACTTAGACTCAGACTCATTAGATGATTTATATAATGCATTTAACGAAAATAATATAGCAGTAGTATCTGAAGATGAAGCAAGTGGAAATAGAGGAGACTCTGCCGATAAAGAAATTATTTTAGATAATGATGTTCTTACTAAAGATTTAAATATTAATGATCCAGTTAGAATGTATTTAAAAGAAATTGGACAAATAAAATTATTAACAATGGATGAGGAACTAGCTTTAGCAGACCGTATTATTGCAGGAGATCCTGTTGCTAAGACTATTTTAGCGGAAGCTAACTTAAGACTTGTTGTTAGTATTGCTAAAAGATATGTTGGGCGTGGAATGTTATTCTTAGACCTTATTCAAGAAGGTAACATTGGTTTAATGAAATCAGTAGAAAAATTTGATGTAGGTAAAGGATTTAAGTTTAGTACTTACGCAACTTGGTGGATAAGACAAGCTATTACAAGAGCTATAGCAGATCAAGCACGTACTATTCGTGTTCCTGTTCACATGGTTGAGACAATCAATAAATTAGCTCGTATTCAACGTCAAATGACACTAGAATTGAATAGAGAACCATCTGAAGAAGAACTAGCCAAAAAAATGGGAATAACAGTTGAAAAAATAAGAGAAATTTATAAAATTTCACAAGAACCAGTTAGTCTAGAAACTCCAATCGGAGAAGAAGATGATTCACATTTAGGAGATTTTGTTCCAGATGAAAGGAATATGAGTCCTGAAGATTATGCTACAAATGAAATGCTTAAAGATGAAATATCTGAAGTTCTTCTTACTTTAACTGAAAGAGAAGAAAAAGTAATAAGATTAAGATTTGGTCTAGAAGACGGTAAATCAAGAACCCTTGAAGAAGTTGGTCAAATGTTTGGTGTAACTCGTGAACGCATTAGACAAATTGAAGCTAAAGCTTTAAGAAAATTACGTCATCCATCTCGCTCTAGAAAATTAAAAGATTATATGGTGGAATAACTAATGTTTTCAAAAAGACTTATAGAAATTGCTTCATTAGTACCTGTACATAGTACAGTAGTCGATATAGGATGCGATCACGGATTACTTGATATTTACTTGACTGTTCATAGAAATTGTAAATGTACTGCTAGTGATATAAACGATAATTGCTTAAAAAATGCTGCAATGAATATTAAAAAATACTCATTAACAGATAAAATAAAAGTCGTAAAGTCAGATGGATTAGAAAATGTTAAATATAATAAAACTGACTATATAATCATAGCAGGAATGGGAACAAATACGATTCTAAACATTTTAGATAATAATGATTTAGAAAATGTTATTGTTCAAACAAATACTGATTTATTTGAATTTAGAGAAAAAATAACAGATAATTATATAATTGAAGATGAAATAGCAATTAAAGAAAAAGGCATATATTATGTCATTATGAAACTTAAAAAGGGCGTTAAAAATTATAAATATGAGGACTATATTGTTGGTCCTATAATAAAAACTAAAAATGATTACAAAGAATACATGAACTTCCTACTATCAAAATATACTGATATTTATGAAAGTATCCCAAGTTCAAATATTAATAAAAAACTTGAATATCGTTTAATTGTTAAAATTATTAAAAAGCACTGCGATTAACTAGCAGTGCTTTTTTACATGAAAAATACAGGACCTCCATCATTTGCTTTTGGTGGTGTAATTTTTACTGGTTCTACTTTTCTACTAACTGGTGCATTATTCTTTTTAGGAGTATCTATTTTTTTAAATTCATTCATTACTTTAAACATTGTTTTTGCATTTTTTAAAACTGGTGTTGCTTGTTTTACAAGAGGAAGTGCCTGATTTACAACATTTAATGTTTTGCCTGCTCCACTTAGAAGACTTGAAAATTTCATTCCTCCAAACAATCCTCCGAGCAACCCTTTACTAGCGCCAGCTGCTGGAAGATAGTTCATAGGCATAGTATATAAATATGGATTATAGTTCATACTTACCACCTTTCAATTATAATATATGATAAATAGTAAAATGAAGTACTATTTTAATAATTTTTAATTGTTTTTACCTTTAAAAGCATAGTATAATAGATTTGTTTGTTAGAAATATTAACATAAAGGAGGAAATTATTTATGAAGAAATTATTAAAAATTGGAATCGATATTGGAAGTACTACTGTAAAAGTTGTTGTTTCAAATAATAATATGGATATTTTATATAGTGACTATAAAAGACACTATTCAAATACAAAAAAAACAACCATTGATTTATTAAAAGAAATAACAAATGTGTTTCCAAAAGAGGAATTTTATATTGTAACAACAGGAAGTGGTGCTATTACTTTATCAAAATACCTTGGAATACCATTTATTCAAGAAGTAATTGCCTGCAAAAATGCCATAAATAAATATGCCAAAACAACAGATGTAGCAATAGAACTCGGAGGAGAAGACGCTAAAATAATTTATTTTGATCATTCAATTGAACAAAGAATGAATGGTACGTGTGCTGGAGGTACAGGATCATTTTTAGACCAAATGGCAATATTATTAAATACTGATACAAAAGGATTAAATGATTTAGCGGAAAAAGGAACAAATATTTACCCGGTAGCCTCTAGATGTGGAGTATTTGCAAAAACTGATGTTCAACCATTATTAAATGAAGGAGCAAGAAAAGAAGATATAGCACTATCTATTTTACAAGCAGTTGTAAACCAAACTATTTCTGGTCTTGCATGTGGTAGACCAATTAAAGGAAATGTAATTTTTCTTGGTGGTCCTTTAAATTATCTTCCCATTTTAAGAAATCAATTTATTAAAACTTTAAACTTAAAAGAATCAAATGTAATTATTCCCAAAAATGGAGAATTATTTGTATGCATTGGAGCCTTACTAGATGAAGTTAAAAGTGATGTTTTTAATAAAAAAGCTATTTTGAACTTAATTAAAAGATTAAATGATTTTAAAGAAGATACAAGTGTCTCATTAGAGCCTCTTTTTAAAAATGAAGAAGAATACAATAAATTTATTGAAAGACACTCTAAAAATAAAGTTGAAAAAATAAATATTAAAAATTATAAAGGAGATGTTTTTGTAGGAATTGACGCAGGAAGCACAACTGCTAAAGTAGTAGCAATCACAGAAAAAGGTGAATTGTTATATGAAAACTATAAATCAAATAAAGGAACACCAGTTGATACAATAAAAGACATGTTAATAGATCTATTTGATTCTATTCCAAATAAAATTAGACTAGCAGGTTCGACAGGATACGGGGAAATGCTTGTAAAAACTGCATTTAACCTAGATATATCAGAAATAGAAACAATGGCTCACTATGAGGCTGCAAACTTCTTTTTAGAAGGCGTAGAAAGTATTATTGACATTGGTGGTCAAGATATGAAATATATAAAAATAAAAGATGGAGCAGTCGATACTATAATGCTTAATGAAGCATGTTCATCAGGTTGTGGTTCTTTCATAGAAACAATGGCAAAATCATTAAATATGACTGTAGAAGATTTTGTAAATTTAGCGATATTTTCGAAATCTCCAATTGATTTAGGAAGTCGCTGTACAGTCTTTATGAATTCTAAGATTAAGCAAACCCAAAAAGAAGGAAGACCACTAGGAGATATATTCGCCGGATTATCCTATTCAGTAATAAAAAATGCAATTACAAAAGTAATGAAAATAAGAGACTTATCTACTCTAGGAGATAAAATAGTTGTTCAAGGCGGGACATTTTTAAATGATGCCGTTTTAAGAGCATTTGAAATAATAATTGGTAAAGAAGTAGTAAGACCAAATATTGCAGGCTTAATGGGAGCTTACGGAGTAGCCCTAATTGCTTTAGAAAATTATAAATGCGATAAAACACAACAAAGTAAAATGATTAGTAAAGAAGAATTACTTAATCTAACAGTAAAAACAAGTCAAGCTAGATGTAATAAATGTGAAAATCACTGCAGTTTAACAGTAAATACTTTTGGTAAGAAAAAGTTTATTTCTGGAAATCGTTGTGAAAGAGGAACAGGAGCTAACATCAATAAAAACCTATTACCTAATATGTTTAGTTATAAATATGATAGATTATTTAATTATATAAGCAAAAAAGGAAAAAGAGGAACAATAGGCATTCCAAGAGTACTAAATATGTATGAAAACTATCCTTTATGGCATACTATTTTAACTGAATTAGGTTTTGAAGTAATATTATCTGATGCATCAAATCGTGCTATTTTTGAATTAGGAATTGAATCAATGCCTAGTGAATCTGTATGTTATCCCGCTAAACTTGTACATGGACATATTATAAATTTAATAAATAAAGGAATAGACACAATATTCTATCCTTGTATCATGTTTGAAAAACAAGAATTTAAAAATAGCGATAACTGCTACAATTGTCCTATAGTAACTTCTTATTCAGAAGCCATTAAATTAAATGTAGAAGAAATAAAAGATATAAAGTTTATTAACTCATTTTTACCGATGGATGAATTATCATTATACAAAAGAATAATGGAACTAGAAGAATTTAAATGCTATCACTTTAAATCTGAAGAACTAAAAAAAGCAATTAAAAAAGGATTTGAAGAACAAAATAAATTTAAAGAAGATATAACTATAAAAGGTAAAGAATATATAGAGTATATTAAAGAAAACAATTTAAAAGCAATAGTTTTAGCAGGAAGACCATATCATCTAGATAAAGAAGTAAACCATGGAATTGATACTATGATTAACTCTCTAGGACTAGCAGTTTTAACTGAAGACAGTGTATGCTACTTAAGTGAAGAATTAGGAAAACTACGTGTAGTAGACCAATGGACATATCACTCAAGAGTTTACCATGCAGCTGATGTTGTATCAAAACATGACTTTTTAGAACTTATTAATTTAAATTCATTTGGATGTGGGTTAGATGCAATCATTACAGATCAAACAGAAGAAATACTAAAGAAATCCGGAAAACTCTATACTACTATTAAAATTGATGAAATCAATAACCTTGGAGCAGCCAAAATAAGGATTCGTTCCTTAATGGCTTCTATGGATAAAAGAATAAATAAATCAAAATATGAACTCTATGATTATAAAAAGAATACATTTACAAATGAAATGAAAAAGAGACACACAATTTTATGCCCTGACATGACTCCATTTCACATGGGTTATTTAGCGTCTTCATTTAACTCATCTGGTTACAATATAAAATATTTAAATGAAACTACAAAAGAAATGATGGAAACAGGTTTAAAATATGTTAATAATGATGCTTGTTATCCCGCTATTATTGTAATAGGGCAACTTATTTATGCCCTTAAATCAGGGGAATATGATCTAAATAATACAAGCGTAATAATGTCACAAACAGGTGGAGGATGTCGAGCAACTAACTATATTGGCTTAATTAGAAAAGCCTTAAAAGATGCTGGACTACAGTGTGTTCCGATTATTTCATTTAATGTAAGTGGCTTAGAAAAAGAACAAGGCTTCAAAATAACACCATCCCTAGCAAATAAATTAGTAATGTCTGTTATTTATGGTGACTTATTAATGAAACTAGTATATCAAACTAGACCTTATGAAACTACTAAAGGCAGAACAAATAAATTGTATAAAAAATGGGATTTTATTTGTAATGAGGCTGTTAAAAAAGGCTCTTTTAAAGAGTTTAAAGAAAATATTAATCTAATAGTTAAAGACTTTAATAGTATTAGTATTCAAAAAAAGAACCTACCTAAAGTAGGTATAGTAGGAGAAATTCTAATAAAATATCATTTATTTGGAAATAATAATTTAGCTAGTGAATTAGAAAAAGAAGGTTCTGAAGTAGTCATTCCAGAATTAATGGGTTTTGTTAAATATTGTGCTTATAATTCCCTAATTAAAGAAAAAATATTAAAAACAGGAAAGAAAAGTGCAACAATAAATAATATTGCATTATCAATTATAGATAAATATGAAGAAGTTGTAATAAAAGCACTAAACGGTTCAAAATTTAGAATGCCACCAGATATTAAAAAACTTGAAGAAAATGTCAAAGGGATACTATCAACTGGAAATCAAACAGGAGAAGGTTGGTTCTTAACAGCAGAAATAGTAGAAAATCTTAAAAATGGAGTAAACAATATAGTATGTGTTCAACCATTTGCATGTCTTCCAAACCATATTGTAGGTAAAGCGGTAATTAAAAAAATAAGAACTATTTATAAAGACGCTAATATAATTGCAATAGATTATGACCCTGGAGCAAGCAGGACTAATCAAGCTAATAGAATTAAACTTATGCTCACAGTGGCAAAAGATAACTTAAAAAAACACAAATAATTAATCTACAATATAACATAAAATTTCTATTTAAATATTTTTTCAATAAATAAATATTACTATATACTTTATTTAGTAAATTTGGTATAATTAATATAGAAAGTAGGGAATATCTATGATGGAAAAAATTAAAAAAAACGCATTTACGCTTATTGAACTTTTAGCAGTAATTCTAATTCTAGGAATAATTGCATTAATTGCAATACCAACAATAACAAAAATTCTTGATGAGTCAAAGATGGGTGCATTCTCTTCTTCTACTACAGAGATTGCTAAAATAATAGAACAAGAATGTCAAGTATCAGTTATTACTAGTACTAAAACAGTAACTGAATACAGGTTTGAAGATGGGAAAGTAATACCATCTATTCCTGTCAAAGGAAAATTACCAGACAAGGGATACGCAGTAGTAAATAAAAACTGTCAAGTCTCTTTTAATCTTGAAGACGCGGAATATCTATCAACAAAAAATTATAAAGAAAATAGAGTTAATGTTGTAAACAAAAAACGTGCAAAAGTATATGGACTTAAATGGGATGGAAATGAAGGATATACTCGTTTAGATGATGCATTAGGAATGACTGCAAATGTTGGAGTTGATCAAACTGCACCAAGAAATGATTTTGATAGTGCAGATATTTACAAAGATATGGTTGATGTAACAGACA
>JAVWTD010000036.1:0-12616 GCA_036667875.1 Bacilli bacterium | reverse complement strand
TATTTTTACAATCTTTTAATTTCATAACTAAATTTATATGGTATACTAAAATAGGTGATATAATGAAAAAATTAATACTAATTTTATTTTGTTTTACATTAATAAATGTTAAAGCCTTAGATATTGAAAGTAAAAATGCCATACTTTATAACATGAATGAAAATAAAATTATATACTCTAAAAATGAAAATGAAATAACAAAAATAGCATCACTTACTAAAATAATGACCTGTTTAATAGCAATTGAAAACACCAAAAATTTAAGTGAAGTTGTAATAATGACCAAAGATATGTTTAAAGGTTTAGATGAACAAAATGCCTATCAAGTAGGTCTAAAAGTAGGAGATATAGTAACAAAAGAAGACTTATTGTATACATCTTTTATAGCATCAGGAGCGGACGCAACAATGGGTCTTGTCTTAAGCATAACAAACAGTGAAGAAGAATATCTTAAATTAATGAATGAAAAAGCCACTTCTATTGGACTTAAAAATACAGTCTTTAAAAATACGATTGGACTAGATAAAGAAGGACAAACCTCAACTGTAAAAGAAGTAGCAGAAACATTAAAATATGCTCTTAAAAATGAAACATTCAAAAAAATATTTGAAACAAACTCTTATACATTAAGTAATAATAAAATAACTGTTTATTCAAGTCTAAAAGGTACTGCTTCAAAATTTGGGATTAGTGTTCCATATATAATTGGAGGAAAAACAGGTTACACCAAAGAAGCTGGAAGATGTTTAGCAAGTGTTGCAGTGGATACTACAAATAACATAAAATATTTACTAGTAACAACAAACGCATCAACTACTCCACAACACGTAACTGATGCCGAAACAATTTATAATTATTATTTTGAAAATTATAAATATCATAAAGTATTACTTAAAGATACAGAGATATTGAATTTAAAAGTAAAAAATTCAAAAATTAAAGAAATTAAAATAAAAGCATCACAAGATTATGAATCATACCTTGATAACTCCTTTGATATCAAAGATATAGAACTTGTTTATAAAGGGAAAGAAGAAGTTGATTATAAAACAAAAAAAGGTGATAATCTAGGAACATTATCAATTATTTATAAAGATAAAAATTTAAAAGACATTAAAATAACTATGCCAGAATCAGTTAATTTTTCTATTATTTCCTTTATATTTGATAACAATATAAGAAAAGTTATCTTCATTTCTTTAATAGTGATAATTTTAATAATAATGGGTATTAAAAAACGATAATTTAATTTATCGTTTTATTTACGTAAAATGCATAATATTCTTCAAAAAGAATATTTTCATCATGTATTGTTTTAGCAGCATCGACTCCTACATATCGGAAGTGCCAAGGTTCAAAATCGTACCCTGTAAACATTTTAGAATTCTCTGGATATCTTAGAATAAATCCAAATTTATATGAATTTTCGATCATCCATTTATATTCTTCAGTATATAGGAAATCTCCTAAATCTTGTGTACTATTAGTTTTAACATCGGTTGCTAAACCTGTTTGATGTTCAGAATGTCCTGGACGAGCCGAGTATTTTTCGGTCCATTCAAGTCCATTGTTTTTTAAATAATTATTATAAATAGTGTTTTGTGTATTATAACTTCTAAAGTTTGATTTTGCAATTATAGTTAATCCTTTCAATTCTGCTTCATCTTTCATTTTTTTGAATGCTTCATAAGTTTCTTTATTAAGTTTTCCAGTCCCGTAATTTGATTCTATTTCTACTAAATCTAAACCTTCAAAATCGTTTGTTAGAATGTTGTATTTGTTAGTAAGCATTAGTATTCCTTCATCTATATCTGATTCTCTAATTTTAGAATAAAAAGGTGAATCCAAATCACAATTTACCATTTTAACTTTATTTTCTCCATCATAGTTTAAATAACGGTTTAATCTATTTAAGACAAAATATTTATCGTGAACTATTTCTTTTAAAGTGTCACTATATTCTTCTTCTATTCCTAAATTAACGATAAAAACAATATCTTCAATATTAGCGTCATTTTTTTTATAAGCATAATATTTTTTTAAGTTCTTTATTTGAAATCCAGGAGAAACAGCGTATTTGGCTAAATTCTCATCATATTTATTTTCTAAAGCATATTTTTCTAATTCTTTATTACTTTTTATTATTTCTATATCACTTATACTATAGCCTAGTTTATCTAATTTGTCTTTTTTTATTGATACATCATCATTTAATTTAATATATATAAATGGTGTTGCAAAAAAAAGAATAAAGAGAAAGAGAAACACCACCCAAGGTTTCCACATTTTTTTAGGTTTATAAGTCATTTTTAACCCTCCACATAATAAGCATAGTATTCATCAAATGTTATGCCTTCATCTTTAATTTTCTTAGCAGCATCTATTCCTACATATCGGAAATGCCAAGATTCATAATTATAGCCTGTTAAATATTCTTTTCCTTTAGGATACCTTAATATAAATCCATATTTATAAGCATTTTTAATTAGCCACTCAAATTCTTTTGTTTTTTCAAAGTCATCCATCGTATTTTTTAATGTGCTTACATCTATAGATAGACCAGTTTGATGTTCAGAATGTCCTGGTCTTGCAACAAAACTGTCAGCGTATAATTGTCCTTTTTCGTTTTTCTTTCTTTTATATAATGATGCTTGGTAATTATAATTTCTATAAGTAGAGTTAGCAACAATTACTAAACCATCTGTTTTAGCTTCATTACACATATTAGTAAAAGCATCATTTACTTCGCTTCTTATTTCTTTACCTTCAAAAGCAACTCTAATACTCATTTTAACTAAATCATCTATAACAAATTCTTCGCTTAAATAATTGTATTTATTTACCAAAATTAAATTACCTTTATCTAAATTAGTAGGTTTAATTACATCATACCAATCCTTATTAGCACCCACATTAACAATACTAACAATTTTTTTAAATTTGAAATCAGGATTTTCACCGAGATATTTTAAATAAGTATCAAGGTTTTTTTTCAAGAAATATTTTTCTTTCATCAAGGGAATTAAATCTTTATTGTAATCATATTTTAATGTTACATCAGTCATTTCTCTTGATTTAATAATTGTTTTTATTTCTTCTTCGTTATATCCTTTTTTTTCAAGTTTGTATCCATTACTATTAATATATTGTTTGTATTTATAAGCAGTAACTGAACCTCCAATTATTAATATAATAAGGGCTAGAAGGACATATGATTTCTTTTTTATTCTTCTTTTTTTCAACTTTCATCACCTAATATTATTATACATTAAAATATCTAAAAAACAAGATAATCATTTACTATCAATATAAATTGTGATAAACTTTAAATGGGATATAAAGGTGATTAAAATGAATTTAGATAACTTAAATGTAGTTAAAGATTTAAAAATAGTTTATATGGGTACACCTCACTTTAGTGCAGTTGTACTTGAAGGATTAATTAAAAAATATAAAGTAAGGGCTGTTGTAAGTCAACCTGATAGGCCAACTGGAAGGAATGGTTTAGTAAATAAAACTCCAGTTAAAGAGGTCGCAAACGATAATACAATTCTTGTTATACAACCAGATAAAATTAAAAATGCAGTTGATGAAATATTAGCATTTGAACCAGATATTATTATCACTTGTGCTTATGGTCAACTTATACCAAAAGCATTGTTAGATGCTCCAAGATTAGGATGTATTAATGTTCATGCTTCCTTATTACCAAAGTTAAGAGGTGGAGCACCTATTCACAGGGCTATTTTAGAAGGACATTCTAAAACAGGTATAACAATCATGTATATGAGTGAAGCTATGGATGCAGGAGATATAATTTCTCAAAAGGAAATAATAATAGATAAATTAGATACAGCATCTTCTCTTCATGATAAATTAGCAGTTTTAGGTAGAGACTTACTTTTAGAAACTCTACCAAGTATAATTGAAGGAACAAACAAAAGAACCAAACAAAATACTAATGAAGTAACTTATGGATTTAATATTAAAAGAGAAGACGAAAAAATTGATTTTAATAAAACTAACCGAGAAATATATAATCACGTTCGTGGATTATATTCTTGGCCTGGTTCATATTCAACACTTGAAGGCAAAATTCTAAAAATATGGGCTTGTTATGCCACTGAAAATAACTTTCAAGGGGTTTATCCAGGAACAATTACAAATATTTATGCTGATGGTTTTGGAGTAAAAACAGCAAATGGTGAAGTCATTGTTACAAGTGTACAATTAGAAGGTAAAAAAAGAATGAGTGGATCTGACTTTGCAAACGGTTATCAAGGTCTAGTAGGGAAAATATTATTATAAATTATGGAAAAATATACAGAATATTTTGAAATAATAAAGAAAATTTGGTCAAATAGAAGATACCGAGCACTTATAACCTTAGGATTTTATGCTGTATTCTTCATATTTGTTATTTCTTTAATAAGAGAAGATTATAGAAATTCTTTAAAACCAAATCATCAACAAGCAACAGTTAACGATGAATTTCAAATAAAAAATGATTACCTTGCAACCATAAAAATAAACGATGGAATTTATTTATTTAATGCCGATACTAGCATTTTAACTATTAAAGATAGAGAATATAAAGTAGAATTAAATATTCTTACACCTTTAGATAATGATATACATGAAGTGCCTTCGTTTCCTGTTAAATTTTGGCGTTTCACACCAGAGGTAATAAGCAATCTTATTAGAGATAAAGAGCCAACATACACAACTAATTACCCTAATGGTGACATTAAAAAAGGATATAAAATACCAATGGAGAATATTTTTAAAAACGTTAATTCAAGTATAAGTGTACTTGATGGATGTGATTATAAAGAAGGATTCATTGTAATTAGTGTTAGGACAAACAACAACAATTTAATTAAGACAAGTTTAAATTTAACAAATTATTATCACTTGTTTGAAGAAACAAATGAAGAATATAAAGTAAATATAGAATATAAATAAGGGGAAGTAAAATGGATTTAATAATTTTTATAATACTATGTGGAGTAGTTGTATTTTTCTTTAAGAGATTTAGTAGTTTTATCTACTTTCTCGCAATTACCGATATTTTTTTAAGACTAGTAACTTTTATAAAAGTAGAAATAACAAGCGGAGATGTTTATAGTGTATTAGATAAATATATACCTTCAAACATTCCAGACATATTATCTAACTATTCAAGTGGATTACTATATGATGTCTTTTTATGGCTTTATGTTATTGCTTTTATAATATTTGAATATTACATAATAAAGACATTCTTTAGAAAAAAATAATGTATGAATATATAAATGGACTTATAAAATATATTGGAAATAATAAAATTGTAGTGGAAGCATGTGGGGTAGGTTACCTTATTTATGCCACTTCTTTTTTTAAGGATAATGAAATAGACACTGTCTATGTTTATCATCATCAAACAGAATTAGAAAATATCTTCTATGGCTTTAAAAGTAGAGAAGATAAGGAATTTTTTATAGAACTTATAAAAATCAAAGGACTTGGATGCAAACTTGCAATCCAAATATTTAAAAATGATACTAATATTACTAAGCGTGCAATCGCAAACAAAGATATAAATTATTTTTTACAATTTCCTAAAATAGGCTTGAAAGTAGCAAGTTTAATTGTAAATAACTACAAGTGTCCTTTAGACACAAATAATGAACTTATAGAAACACTTCTTTCTCTTGGTTACAAGAAAAATGATATTTATAGTGTAATAACAAAAATAAATATTGATAGTCCTCTCGAAAATCAAATTAAAGAATCATTATCTCTTCTTTAAGGAGACTTAAATGAATGAAATATATAATAAAAACAAACTAGAAGATGATTTAACAATAAGACCTTCCAGAATAAATGAATATATTGGACAAGAAGAAGTTTTGGATAGTCTTAAAATTTTTATCAAAGCAGCTCTTCTTCGTGAAGAGCCACTTGATCATATCTTAATTTACGGCCCACCAGGATTAGGGAAAACAACTCTTGCTATGATTATTGCTAATGAAATGAAAGGAAACATTAAACTTACAAGTGGTCCCGCTATTGAAAAAAGTGGTGACTTGGTTGCTAGTTTATCTTCACTTAATGAAGGGGATGTACTGTTTATTGATGAAATACACAGAATTCCAAAACACATAGAAGAATTACTTTACTCTGCTATGGAAGATTTTTCCTTAGATATAATAATTGGTAATGATAATAAATCTAGAACAATAAGGCTTGAACTACCTCCTTTTACACTCATTGGAGCAACAACAAGAATAGGAGATTTAACAGGACCTTTAAGAGACCGATTTGGTATTGTTTCAAAACTTAACTATTATACTTGTGAAGAACTTACTAAGATAATAGAAAGAACTAGTAAAGTACTTAAATGCTCTATTGATTCTGAATCATCAAAAATATTAGCACTAAGAAGTAGAGGAACACCTAGAATTGCTAATAGACTTTATAAAAGAGTAAGAGACTATGCTATGGTAGAAACTGATTCTAAAATAACAATTGATGTCACAAAAAAAGCACTAGTAAAACTCCATATTGATAAATTTGGTTTAGACAATATAGATATTAATATGCTATTAACTATTCAAAAATCATTTGATGGAGGACCAGTTGGACTTAAAGCTTTAGCTTCTTCAATAGGAGAAGAGGTGTCAACAATTGAAGATGTTTATGAACCATTTCTCTTACAAAATGGATTCTTAAAAAGAACAAGTAGAGGAAGAGTATTAACTGAAAAAGCAATTGAATATTTAAAAAGACTTTAAAAAGTCTTTTTTTTAGAAATAAAAATGTTATAATATTATGAGTTTGGAGGAAACATTTATGAAAACTGATGATTTTGATTTTTACTTACCAGAGGCTCTAATTGCTCAAACACCATTGAAAGTTAGAGATACCTCAAGACTTCTTGTTCTTGACAAAGAAACTGGATTAATTGAACATAAACATTTTACTGATATAATTAATTATTTAGAACCAGGAGATGTTCTTGTAATGAATGATACCAAAGTTATTCCTGCTCGTCTTTATGGAATTAAAGAAGAAACTAATGCTGTAATAGAAATATTAATGCTTAAAGAAACCCTTGTAGATTCATGGGAATGCTTAGTAAAATCCGCTAAAAGAGTTAAATTAGGGACAACCATCACATTTGGAAACGGAACTTTAAAAGCAGAATGTATTAGAGTAGAAGATGAAGGAATAAGAGAGTTTAAATTGATTTATAATGGAATCCTTTATGAAATACTAGATTCTCTAGGAGAAATGCCACTACCACCTTATATTCATGAAAAACTAGAAGACCAAGGAAGATATCAAACAGTATATGCGGTAAATCCTGGAAGTGCTGCAGCACCAACAGCGGGATTACACTTTACACTTGAATTAATTGACAAAATAAAAGAAAAAGGAATAAAAATTGTTTACATAACACTTCATGTTGGCTTAGGAACATTTAGACCCGTTAGTGTAGAAGATGTAAATAATCATAAGATGCATAGTGAATTTTATCGAATGGATGATGATGTTGCCAAAACATTAACTGAAGCAAAAGAAGAAGGCAACAAAATTATAAGTGTTGGTACCACTAGTACTAGAACACTTGAAACAATTATGACACTAAACGGATGCTTTAAAGCATGTTCTGGTTGGACAGATATATTTATATATCCAGGCTATAAATTTAAAGCAATAGATTGTCAAATAACTAATTTTCATTTACCAAAATCAACTTTGGTAATGCTTGTTTCTGCTTTAGCAGGGAAAGAAAATATCTTAAATGCTTATAACGAAGCAGTAAAGTGTGAATATAGATTCTTCTCTTTTGGTGATAGTATGTTTATAAAATAATGGTTATAGTAATAACAGGACCTACTTGTGTAGGCAAAACTAAAGCCAGTGTAGAACTAGCAAAATTAATTGATGGAGAAGTCATTAATGCTGATTCAACTCAAATTTTTAGAAAACTAGATATAGCAACTGCTAAAACCACTGAAGAAGAAAAAGAAAATATTCCACACCATTTATTTGATATTAAAGATATTGATGAAGACTATTCTGTTTTTGATTATCAAAGAGATTGTAGAAAGATAATTGATAATATCATTAAACGAGGTAAAACTCCAATTTTATGTGGAGGTACAGGCTTATATATTAAAGCTTGTCTTTATAATTATGAATTTAAAGAACAGTCACAAAAAAGTGACTTTAGTGCATTATCAGATTTAGAATTATTTAATAAATTAAAAGAAATTGATGCAGATACTGAAATTCACATGAATAATCGTAAAAGAGTTGAAAGAGCCCTTGATTATTTCAATGAAACAGGAGAACTACTAGGAAAAATAAAAAGTGATGAATTACTTTATGATACTATTTTTATAGGTCTTACAACAGAAAGAAACATACTCTACGAAAGAATTAATAAAAGAGTAGATATAATGCTTAGTAAGGGCTTATTAGAAGAAGCAAAAGAAGTATATGACTCAAACATAAGATCAAAAGCAGTTTTAACTCCAATAGGCTACAAAGAATTATTCCCATATTTTGAGAATAAAGAAACATTTGAAAACTGTATAGACTTAGTAAAAAGGAATTCAAGAAGATACGCCAAAAAACAATATACCTGGTTTAATAACCAACTACCTATAAAATGGATAAATGTAAATTTTGATAACTTTGACGAGACAATTATGCAAATAAAAAAAGAGATTAATTTGATTTAGTCTCTTTTTTAATATTCATAATTACGGGTAAGATTATTGGCTTTCTGCCAGTTATATTATTTATATATTCCGCTAACTCAGTTACTATTTGACTTTTTATGTCAGCATAATTGATTTGTTTAGATATTTTTGCATTAATTGCATGTTTTGCAATTTCTTCAAGTTTTCTAAGCATATCAATATTTTCATTTACTTGAACAAACCCTCTTGTAGTTATGTTAGGATTTCCAAGAAGACGGTTATTAATGATATCTATATTTGCTATTACAACAACTATACCATCATTTGCCATTACTTTTCTATCTTTCATAACTGCATTAGAGACATCCCCTATACGGTTACCGTCTACGTAAACATCTCCAGCTTGAACAGTTCCTGCTTTTGTAACTTTACCTTTATATAATGATAATACATCACCATTTCCTAATATAAATGTATTTTCACGAGGAATACCACAGTCAACTGCAATATCCGCATGAGCTTTTAACATTCTATATTCACCATGAAAAGGCATAAAATAAGTTGGATTCATTAATCTTAACATTAGTTTTAATTCTTCTTGGCTTCCATGACCACTTGTATGTATATCACTTAAAGAAGTATTAGTAAAAACTTTAACTCCTCTTAAATATAACTTATTAATGGTTCTAGAAATGCTTAGTGCATTTCCTGGAATAGCACTTGAAGAGAATATTACAATGTCATCTCTTTGAAGTTTAATTTGTCTATGAGTACCATTAGAAATACGTGATAAAGCAGCTAAAGGTTCTCCTTGACTTCCAGTACAAAGTAAACATACTTTTTCTGGTGCCAAATGATTAGCTTCCTCAGGAGTTACAAATATATCTTTATTTTTGATATATCCTCCTTGAATTGATATTTCAATATTATTATCCATTGATCTACCAAATACAGCAATTTTTCTATTCATTTTTTTACAAGTATCAACAATATGTTTTAACCTATAAATATTTGATGCAAATGTTGCTATAATGATTCTACCATGGTGTCTTGAAAAAATATCTTGTAAAGCCTCATCAACTTTTGATTCACTCATTGAAAATCCTTCATTTAAAGCATTAGTTGAGTCTGCTAAAAGTAGACTAACACCTTCACGACCTAATTTTGACATTTTATATAAATTAGCCATAGGTCCTATTGGAGTTAAATCAAACTTAAAGTCTCCCGTTGTCACAATATTACCGTTTGGAGTATGTATACATATTCCATGTGAATCTGGTATTGAATGTGTTGTTCTAAAGAACTCAACACTCATTGATTTAAACTTAACTACTGTTTCCTCTGTATATACGTATAAGTTTTTATATTGTATATTTCGTTCTTCTAATTTTTTACGTATTAATCCGACTGCTTGATTTGGAGCATAAATTACAGGAATATTAACCATTTGCAAAAGAAATGGAATACCTCCTATATGATCTTCATGTCCATGTGTTATAAACAAACCTTTTATTTTATTTTCATTTTTCTTTAAAAATGTAAAGTCAGGTATAACATAGTCAATACCCATTAGTTCTCCTGCAGGAAAAGTTACTCCTGCGTCCGTAATTATTATTTCATTTCCATGCATGACACAATACATATTTTTACCAACTTCGCCTAAACCGCCAAGGGCAAATATTTTTGTGTCTACATCATCAAAAAATTTCATGCAATTCTCCTTTCTTGTTTTTTATTTAAAATAACTATATAATTATATCTTTTTTTTTTAGTTTTGTCTAGCAATTTTAAGAATTATAGTGTAAAATGTATTTAGATAGAGAAGGTGAGAGCATGGGATTATTTGACAAATTTAAGAAACTTTTCAATCAAAAAGATAATGAAGAAAAAGAAAATATAATTAAATATGAAGAAGGTTTAGAAAAAACAAGGAAAGTATTTAAAAATGGTTTGAATATTTTAAACTCTAAACATAAAAAAGTAACCGAAGAATATTTTGAAGAACTTGAAGAACTTTTGATTTCTGCTGACATTGGTGTTGAGACAGTTATGAAGTTTGTTTCAAAATTAAAAAACAGAGTTAAACAAGAGAACATTGAAGATTCAAAAGATTTATTAGAAATAATAGTAGATGAAATGTTTATCATATATATTAATAATGAAGTATTAATAAATAAAATAAATTATAGTAGTAATGGACCAACCGTCATTTTATTTGTAGGCGTTAATGGTGCTGGTAAAACAACTACTATTGGAAAACTTGCATACAAATTGAAAAAAGAAGGTAAAAAAGTTATGATGATTGCCGGAGATACTTTTAGAGCAGGTGCAGTAGAACAGTTAAATACCTGGGGAGAAAGAGTAGATTGTAAGTGCGTATGTAAAGATACAAGTGATGCATCAAGTGTTATCTTTGATGGTCTTAAAGAAGCTAAGGATGAAGAATATGATGTTGTTTTAATAGATACAGCAGGAAGACTTCAAAATAAAACTAATTTAATGAATGAACTAGATAAGATAAATAAAGTTATTGGAAAAATAATTCCAAATGCACCTCATGAAACTTTATTAGTAATTGATGCTACGACTGGTCAAAATGGTATAAGCCAGGCAAAAAGTTTTAAAACTATTACTAATATTACAGGTATTGTCTTATCAAAACTTGATGGTACCGCTAAGGGTGGTATTGTATTAGCTATAAAAGAAAGTGTTGATATTCCTGTTAAGTTTGTTGGACTAGGAGAAAAACTAGATGATTTAAGAGTCTTTGACATTGAAAAATATGTTTATGGACTATTCAATGAAATAGATCAATAAAGGAGGTGCTTTTATTGGACAATATGGATAAAGAAATTTATTTGACTGGTTTATTTGATTATTATGGAGAACTTTTAACTGATAAACAAAAAGATTATTTTAAAGATTATTACTTTAGTAATTTATCTTTAGCAGAAATAGCTGATAATGTAAACACAAGTAGAAACGCTATTCATAAACAATTAAAAGATACAGAGAATAAACTTCTGCATTATGAAGAGAAGTTAGGTCTTTACAGAAGAGGCCTTGAAATTATGGAAATAGTAAAAGATTTAGATGAAGATTTAAAAGAACAAATTGAAGAATTAATATAAGAAGGGATGATATTAGTGTTTGGAAAAATAGTTTATTTAACAGACAATTTAGCACACATAGAGATTCCAGAAGGAACTCCAGTTGCACAAAATTTAATGAATATGCATGTCGTTTTTGATGACGAAGATAAAAAGATTTTAGGAGAAGTTGAAGATATTGATTCTAAAATTGTTAAAGTTAGATTCTTAGGAGAGGTAATAAACAATAAATTTATACCTGGGGTTATTAGAAAACCAACTTTACAAGCAAAACTTCGTGTAATTACTAGAGATGAAGTGGGATTAATAGTAGGTGAGGATAGTCCAAATAGTATGGTTTTAGGTGTTTCACCATTATATGATGATTATCCAATACGTATGGATATCAATTCATTGTTTTCAAATCACATGGCTGTATTTGGAAATACAGGATCAGGAAAATCATGTGGAGTGGCTAGACTTTTACAAAATGTTTTTAGCAATCCAAATGTAATGCCTTTTAAGTCAAATTTCTTTATTTTTGATGCTTATGGAGAATACCATAATGCATTCAAAGATATACATAATATAAATCCAAATTATAATTTTAAATTTTATACAACTAATAAATTGGCAGATCCATCAAATATTATGAGACTTCCAATATGGCTACTAAGTCGTGATGATTGGGCTTTATTACTTGAAGCAGAAACACACTCTCAATTAACAATTATTGAAAGAATGTTAAAATTAGTTTCAATTTTTGCATCAGATGATGATATTTCAAAAAAATATTGCAATCATGTTATAGCAAAAGCTATTATGGCAATA
>JAVWTD010000035.1:2164-13129 GCA_036667875.1 Bacilli bacterium | reverse complement strand
TAAAAAATACAAAACAAATTTATACTTTTTATAACACTAAATAAAATAATTAAGTAATTTTTCAACAAATAAGAATATATTTGTTGACAAAATAATAGAAAGAATATATATTTAAACAAAGAGGTAAAACGCATGAATGATATAAACTTAAAATCGTCAGATATAATAAAACTAGAAAGATTAAAAATTGAAGGATTTAACAAAGGTGGAACACTATATATATTAGATGAAAAAACTTTATTAAAGATATTTTATAATAAAATGTATTACAATCAAGTTAGAGAAAAAAGCACTGACTTTTTACTTTCTTTAGAACCTATTGAAAATACCAGTTATCCACAAAAAAAATTATATGTTGATGGAATCTATAATGGATATAGTATGCCATATTTCAAAAATACAAATACATTTAAATCAGAAATATATACGATGGATAGTACTCTAGAACAAAAAAAGAAAATTATAACAGATATTTCTAACGCCTTACAAGAACTTCATAAAAGAGAAATCATTCATGGTGATATTCATCTTGATAATTTCATAAAAGATGATAATAACGGTTATTTAGTCGATTTAGATGATGTGAGAATAAAAGGAGATAACTTCAACAATATAAAATTATATAACATAAAAATTAGTGAATTTTCTCGTATGATATATACTGACTCTAAAAGCATTGATAATATAAAAGCAGTTATTAATTTTATTTCATTAATTTATAATTTTGATTTTGAAGTGATCGCAAGAAAATCATTTTTAGAATCTATTATAGATATTTTAAGTGAAGCCGAAATAGATAAAGTAGTTCTGGATTATTTAAAATATACTTTATTATCCATAAAAAACGAAATTGTTTATTTTGATAAAGCAATAAATTTATTTAACGACCCCGAAAGAATACAAAACGAAAAAGAAGAACTAGAAAAAATTATAAAACATCCTAGGACAAAAAAATAAAAATATGCTATAATTATTATGGTAGGTGAAAAAGATTGAGAATAATAAAAAAAGACAACAGACAGTATCGTAATAATTTTAGTAAAATAATAAATGATTTTGATTCACAAAAAGATGACTCAAATGAAGAACGAAAAAATGAAAATACTTATGTTTCAGTTGAAGATGAAAGTAATGAATCTAATATAAGTTATGGACACTCAATTGAATCAGAAATAGACAATATAAATAACTAAGTCAATACATATTGACTTAGTTATTTATATTAAACATTTATAATTCTATAATTTTATATTATAAGTATAATCTAATAAAGAGGTAAAAAATGGAAATAAAAAATATAAATTTTGCACATAGAGGATGCCACAATGAAAAGATACCAGAAAATAGTATGTCAGCCTTCAAAGAATGTTTAAAAAAAGGAACACCATTTGAATTTGATGTTCATATTTTAAAAGACGGAAATGTTATTGTTTTTCATGATGATAACCTAATAAGAATGACTGGGAAAAACAAAAAAATAAATGAATGTACTTTAGAAGATTTAAAACATGTCTACTTATTAAACTCAAATGAAAAAATCCCTTTATTTAAAGATGTCTTAAATTTAGTTAATGGAAAAGTTATGCTCGATATAGAACTCAAATTTGACCACAAAAAGTACTTGCTTGAAGATGAAGTAATAAAATTATTAAAAGACTACAAAGGAGATGTAATTCTAAAATCTTTTGACTATAAAACAGTAAATTATCTTAAAAAAAATACAAATTATAAAGTAGGTCTTTTGTTTCCAAATATTGATAATCCAAAATATGGCTATAATAAACTTAAAAAATTTTTGATTAGAAATACCAATTTTAATTATATAATAAAACCTGACTTCATAGCGTGCCAAAAAACAGCCCTTAACGACAAACCAATAAAAAAATATAAAAAAAGTGGAAAACCAGTAATCGTATGGACAATTAAATCTAAGGAAGAATTAAAAAAATATAAAGACGGAGCAGACTCTTACATTTTAGAAAATATAATATAAAAAAACTGATTTAATCAGTTTTTTAAATTATAAACAGTCAATATATGTATCACATAAACATCTTATACAGCAAACACAATTTAAATTTACTGTGAAGAACGAATTTGTTGAATCATAACATACAGGATCAGTTCCTTCAACCATTGAAAGTACTCTAAAAGTTGCACAATTATGATCTAATTTTTCTATTCTAAATACATGAGAATCAGCCACAACTGAATTCTTTTCACTTGGCATACATAAAGCAGTACCATTACATAGATATAACATTACTGGTCTTGTATTGCAAGCAAATGAAGTAGAGCATTGCCCTAAAAATCCTTTATCACATGACTCTAAATTTGTATCAAAACAAGATGCATTTTCCTGTAAAATTAAAATAACATTTAAAATTTCTTCTACACATTTATTACATTTTTTTTCCTCGTTACACATCTAAATCCCTCCCATTTCTAATATAGAATATTCAGTTTTTAAAAAAATGTTTATTCAAACACCTATAAATGTCAAATATATAAAATTATCATATAATATGTTGAGGTGATTTTATGTATAAAATATATATTGTTGATAGAGGAGATACCATTGAATCAATAGCAATAAAATTTGATACCACTATAGACGTATTAAAGAAAATAAACGTCGATTTATCAAACTTAAGACAAGGAATGGAAATAATTGTCCCAAACAATCAAAATATTCCCTTTTTGATATATACAGTAATAAAAGGAGACACATTATTTGATATAGCAAGAAGAAACAATACAAACTATAAAGATTTAGTATTAATAAATGGACTTGAAGAAGGAGGATATATCTATCCAGGACAAGAATTATTAATTCCAAAACCAGGAATAGGAATATATTCTGTATTAGATGGAGAGACATTAACTCAAGTAGCAATAAACCTTAAAACCACACCAGAAAGTTTAATATCTGAAAATGCAGCTATTTATTTATTGCCAAATCAATTAATCTTATACAAAAAAGAGAAAAAAGTATAAAATCTCTTTTTTTTTATTAAGAATTATTATATAATTTAAATGGTGATATAATGAAGAAAGAAAAAAATATTATGATATTATTAATAATAGTATGCACATTAATTATAGGTGGCGGGATATATTATATGCTATTGCCTAAAACATATAATGAAATAAATTTTAAAGAATATCAAAAACTTATTGAAAATAATAAGAAATTTGTATTGTTTATTGGCTCATCTGAGTGTAGTCATTGTCATATGTTTACTAAAACAGTTAATAGAATTGTTAAAGAAAAACATGTTAGAATCAACTATATTGACATTTCAAAATTATCAAAAAAAGAATATGCAAATATAAACTCACATTTTCCCTCATCAGGTACTCCAACAACAGTTGTAACAAAAAATGGAAAAGAATATAAAAGAGAAAAAACAAGAATAGAAGGAAATATGAATTTTACATATTCAGTAAATAAACTTAAAAATGCCGGTATAATAAAAGAATAGGAGATTTAATATGAATGAACATGAAATAATTTCTTTTGAAGAAGAACCAGTTATAAATAAAAAAGAAGAAATAAGTATTGTAAATATGTATGCAGAAGAATTAACCAAAAAAGAATACATAACAAACCCTGCTTTAGCAAGAGAATCTGAATTAAAGAAAATGATGATAGTATTATTAACCCCTGAAAAATCTGCTCTTTTAGTAGGACATGCTGGAATAGGTAAAACTGCAATAGTTGAAGGATTAGCATACTTAATAAAAAAAGATGAAGTTCCAGATGCATTAAAAGGGTATAAAATAATCAAAATTAATTCAACCTCATTAATAGGTAAAATAACAACCAACGGAAAAGAAGAATTAATCGTAAATATTTTAGTAAACGAACTTAAACAAATGGAAAAAACTATTTTGTTTATAGATGAAGTCCATACATTAATTGGAGGAAATAATTCTGGTCCAATGGATTTAGCAAACATTTTAAAACCAGCTCTAGATAGAGGAGATATAAAAGTAATAGGAGCAACAACAACACAAGAATACAATACATATATTATAAAAGATCGTGCCTTTTTAAGAAGATTTGATAAAATTGAAGTAGTTGAACCAGACATGAAAACTACAATAGATATACTTATGGGTACCTTACCTAAAATTGAAAAACAAACAGGAGCAAAATTCAAATATAATGACTATACAAATGAAAAACTTATAACTGCAATTGTTAATGCCACATCAGAATTCAAAAGAGTTTATGGATTAGCAGCAATGTATCCGGATATAGCTTTTTCAGTATTAACACAAGCTTTTTCAAATGCATTATTTAAAAATAAAAAAGAAGTAGACATTTTAGATGTATATAATGCCATAAAAAACAGCAAAAGAATTTATCCTGATAGTATTGTAAAAGAATTAGCAGATTTTAAAATAAAATATGGAGACATAGCAAATGCAGATAGAATAATTCTTCCCCTTGTAACAATAGATGAAGTAAAAAATGAGTACGACAGTTTTTAAAACTGTCTTTTTACTTTTTTATAATATTTCTCAAATATTGTGGAAAAAAATTCTTAAATATGTTAAAATCAAAGTAGAAAGTATGGTGAGAGTATGAAACTACGAAATATACCAAAGAAAAACTATATTATTTTAGCAGCAATTTTTATAATAACTATAATTGCTACATTTTATTTTGCCTCTTGGTATAAAGCATTAAATGAATACTATAAGACTAATTCAGTTATCACAGAAGTGATTTCTGAAATGGAATCTGAAACATTATCAAGTTATATTATGGATAACCCTGAAACTATAATATACCTTTCATCATCAACAGATATGAATGTAAAAAAATTTGAAAAAAAATTTAAAAAAATGATAATTGAAAAAGAACTAAGTAATGATATTATTTTTCTTGATTTAGCAAAAGAAGAAAATAATGATTTTGCAAATCTTTTACTAAAAAACTATATGTCAAAAAGATTAAATAAAATTCAAAATATTTTAATTCCAAATTTAATATATTTTTCAAATGGTGAAGTAACAGACATACTTTATATTAAAGAAACCGATATTAATACAGATGATGTAAAAAATTTTTTAGAAAGAATAAAAATAATTAATAATGATTAATGTTGTGCTATTTGAACCAGAAATTCCACAGAATACTGGAAATATAATGAGAACATGTGCTGGAACTGGAACACGTCTTCACTTAATTGAACCACTAGGATTTAAATTAGATGAAAAAAGCGTTAAAAGATGTGGAGTCAATTATATTGAGAACTGTGAATATTTTGTATATAAAGATTGGAATGAATTCTTAGAAAAAAATAAAGGAACATTTTATTACTTAACAAGATACGGTACAAAACCACATACATCATTTAATTATCAAAATATCAATGAAAATATATATTTAATTTTTGGCAAAGAAAGCACTGGAATACCTAAGGAAATATTAAAAAAAGATATTGATCATTGTATGAGAATACCTATGAATAAAAATGTAAGAGCCTTAAATCTTTCTAATTGTGTTGCAATAATGCTATTTGAAGTATTAAGACAACAAGATTATAGAGATTTATTAAGAACAGAACCATTTAAAGGCGAGGACTATTTAACCAAATAAAAATGAAAAGGGGAACAGCTATGGAATTTATCACTGCTAATATAATGTGGTTTATAGGTGGCGGAATTATACTGCTTATGACTATAATTGGATACTATGCTGAAAAAACAGATTTCGGAAGAAGAAATATAGATAAACCTGTAAAAGAAAAAAATAAAAAGAAAAATCTATCTGATGAAAAGACAGTTATAGAAAATATTACTGATACAGAAAATGAAATAGACAACAAAGATATCAATTTAATTAAATCTGAAAATGAAATAGACACCATAGAAACCAATTTAATTGAAACTGAAAATGAAATAGAAAAAATAAATGAAGACGAAGAAGAGAAAAAAGATGCTATAGATCCTTTTTATAATGAAGATATTCAAGAGGATGATGACAAAGAAAAACAATTAAATGAGCAAAAAGAAGAAACAGAAAATATAATTGTAGAAGAAAAACTAGAAGAAGAAATTAAAAATGAAGAAAATAATGATATTCTTTTAGAAGAACCAGTTATCGAAGAAATAATTCCTATCAATCAGACACAAAAAGAAATGGTTGATGGAGTAGAAGAAATTGGTATTTCTGAAATTGACTCTTTACCAGTTAACAAAGAAGAAGAAATTGAAGTAAGTGAAAAAGATACTGGTATTCCAGAAGTATCTATTGAAGAAATAGAACAAGCCTCAAACGAAGTAAAAAAAGAAAAAAAGAAAAAATCATTCTTTGGTTTTGGCAAAAAAAAGAAAAAAGAAAAATTAAAAGAAACAAAAAAAGAAAATGAAGAACAAGAAAATTCCGATAAAATGCTTGAAGAATCAAAAACTGAAGAAACAACAGAAGAAAACAATTTAAATTTATCATCACAAGAAGAATCAAACGATGTAAATTCAAACGAAACAAAACTAGAAAAAGAAAACACTGAAGAAATACAACTAGAAAATGAAAATAATGATGTTTCAAATTTAGAAGAAGAATCAAATGTTTCTATTGAAGACACAACAAATATTGAAAATTCAAAAGACATAGCAGAAATTTCTATTGAAGATACAATAAATATTAAGGAAGATAATAAAGAGACAGAAGAAGATTCTATAGACAATCAAAATAAATCTAATAATGAGGATATTGAAGAATCTAATATAGAAGAAGTAAAAGAAACTGATATTATGCAATCAAGTAAAGAAGAAACTTCACATGATGAAGATGATATTTGGAAATTTTAAAGCCAAAACAACAATTGGCTTTTTTTATTTTAAAAGTTTTATTTATAATTTTAGAAATATATGGTATAATTTTATAAGAAAAGGATGGAGGTAGTTTATGACACTAGATAGTATAATTGAAACTTTAAAAAAATTTGCTGATGTTTTGATTGTTTGGCTTGTTTTATATTATATATTAAAAAGTCTTAGAAAAAATGTAAAAATGGCATTATTGTTTAAAGGAATTGTTATAGTAGCAATATTAAAAATAGTAAGTGATTTCCTAGATTTAGTCACAATTAGTTTTATGATTGACTATATTATTGAATGGGGACCATTAGCTTTAATCATAATATTTCAACCAGAAATTAGAAATGTTCTGGAGCAATTAGGAAGAAGCCAGTTGTTAGGAAGGCATAAAGTCTTAACAGTAGATGAAAGAGAAAGAGTAGTTTACGAAATTATAAACGCAGTAGAATATTTAAAGAAAATGCGAATTGGTGCTTTAATTGTAATTGAAAGAGATAATAGTTTACAAGACTATATCGAAAGAGCAAAAAAAGTTTATGGAGAAATTACAAGCGATTTGTTAATTGCTATTTTCTTCCCAAATAATCCACTTCATGACGGCGGATTAATTATACAAGGAGATAAAATTACTTGTGCAGGAGCAGTTTTTCCTACAAGTGATAGCCTTAAGATAAGTAAAAGACTAGGGACAAGACATAGAGCAGCTCTAGGAATTTCAGAAGAAGCAGACTGCTTAGCTCTAGTTGTTTCAGAAGAAACAGGAAGAATATCAATTGCCATGGGAGGAGAATTATTCTACAACTTAACAATTGATGAATTCAAATTAATGATTTTAGAAGAACTAAGACCAGAAAAAGAAATAGTTATTGATGAGGAGGATGAAATAGAAAATGAAGACGATATTAAAGAAAATTAAAAATTTCTTCGGCTCTATTTGGACATTTATAGATAAAAAAATAATAACTCCAATAACAAAATTTATTTTAAGAATAACTAAAAATCATGACGGCTCAGGAAAAACATTTGAAAATTGGTTGTCAAAGAAAAATACAATATTATTTATCTCGCTATTTTTAGCAGTCGTAATGTTTATTGTAATAGACCTTCAAATAGTAACATTTTCGAAAAATTCAGCTGAAGTGTTAAGGTCTTTACCTGTAAAAGCACTTTACAATGAAGAAGCTTATGTTGCAGAAGGTTTGCCTAGTACAGTCGATATTACTTTAATAGGAAGTAAAACAGACCTCTTCATAGCTAAGCAAATGTCATCATACGATGTAACAGTTGACTTAACAGAGTTAAAACCTGGATCTCATAAAGTTAACATTAAATATAATCAATCATTAACAAATCTTGAATATATGGTTAATCCATCAAGTATTAATGTAACAATTTACGATAAGGTATCTCAAACAAAAGATTTATCAGTAGATGTACTTAATAAAGATAAACTCGATCCAAAACTAGTAATAGACACTACAAGTGTTGAAACAGACAAAGTTATTATTAAAGGTGCTGAGCATCAATTAAAACAAGTAGCATCAGTAAAAGCTCTATTCGACATTAAAAATTTAGTGTCACAAGAAGTAGGAAAACAAACTGTAAAAGATGTACCTTTGAAAGCTTATGACGAAAAAGGAAATGTTGTAAACGTAGAAATTGTTCCAAGCAAAATTGATGTTGACGTCAATATTGTTTCCCCTTCTAAAGAATTACCAATTCGTGTAATTCCAAGCGGAAATGTTGCATTTGGAAAAGCAATAACTTCCCTAGAAACAAGTATTTCAAAAGTTACTGTATATGGTTCTAAAGATGTACTTGAAACATTAAATTATTTACCATTACAAATTGATGTAACCGATTTAAAAGTAGATAAAGAATATAAAGTTGATTTATCAAAACCTGTAGGTATAACATATATGTCTACTAACAGTGTTACAATTTCAATTAAATTAGGAAATGTATCAGAAAGAGATATAAGCAACATAAAAGTTGTATCTAGAAATCTAGCAGCAGGACTTAATGTTTCAGCTTCAAGTCAAGAAGCAACAGCAGTTACTGTCAATCTAAAAGGAGTCTCTTCTGTTATAAACGGAATCTCTTCCGATGATATTGTAGCTTATATAAACCTTGAAGGATTAGGTGTAGGAACACATGAAGTAGAAGTTGTTGTAGAAGGCAATGATTCGAGAGTTCTATACTTATCTAAAACAAAAAAAGTAACAATTAATATAAACAAAAAATAAAGAACAATATTTAATATTGCTCTTTTTTATTGATTTATTTCATAAAAGTTTTATATGTTCATATATTTTAATGACAGGAGTGATAATATTAAAAAAATATTTATCGTAGTAATAAGTATAATTTCAGCTTTTAGCTTAACAGGATGTGGTGAAAAAACCGAAAAACAAGTATTAGATGAAATATCAAATAAAATTGATAATTTAAATTCATATCACTTAAAAGGTTCAATGAAAATGATGAACAATGAAACAAATTATGAATATAGTGTTGATGTATCATACAAAAAGAAAAACTTCTATAGAGTATCTTTAAAAAATAAAAATAATGATCATGAACAAATAATATTAAAAAATAATGATGGAGTTTTTGTCATTACACCTTCATTAAATAAAAGTTTTAAGTTTCAAAGTGATTGGCCTTATAATAACTCTCAATCATACCTTCTACATAATATAATAAATGATTTAAAAAATGAAGAAAAAATTAAATTCAATGAAAATGAAAAAGAATACATTTATGAAAGTAAAGTTAATTATTTAAACAATTCTACTCTAAAGACACAAAAAGTTTTATTTAATAAAAAAGGCAAAATGAAAAAAGTAACTGTTTACAATGAAGAAGGCCTTGTAAAAATAGTAGTAGACTTTGAAAAAATTGATTATAATTCAAAATTTAATGATAAATTCTTTTCTCTAGATGAAAATATATCAGTAGATGCAAGTACAAAAGAAGAAACAAAAAAAACTAATAAAACCATAGACGAAATAATATATCCCATGTATGTACCTAAAAATACAAAACTATCCACACAAGACAAATTAAAAACAAAAAATGGAGAAAGAGTAATTCTAAATTTTGATGGTGATAATCCATTTACATTTATTCAAGAAGCAACAACAAATAAAAATGATAATAATGTAACGAGTGATGGAATGCCAATACAAGTTGGTGATGTAATAGGAATAATGAATGATTATTCAATAACATGGTCTTCTAAAGGAATAGATTATTACATAATATCTGATAATATAGAAGATGAAATTATAAATGTAGCACTCTCAATAAATGAGAGAGCTATTATAAAATAATTGTGAAATATATATGAAATATATCCTTTTATATATATTTTCTTTTTTTTTGTGATATACTTGTAATAGGTGATAAAATGGAAAAAGAAACAAAAAAGAAAACAACAACAAATAAAACAAGTACAAAAGTAGTTGCAAATCAAAAAGGAAAAACTAACACTACTAAAAAGAAACCAACAAGTACTAACAAGAACTCTAGTACAAATAATATGAAAAAAGAAACAACCAAACAACAAAAAAATACAGTTAATAAAGATATTATAAAAACTGAAAAAGAAAAACCAGTTTTAAAAGAACAAGTTAAAGTTAAAAAAGAAAAATATTTATTAGATGACAATGAAATGCTAAAACTTACAAAAATAGTCCTAGCAGTTACTGCTATATTATTAGTTATTTATTTAGCAACATATCTAATAAAGAAAAATGAAGAACCTAAAAAAAATAAAGAAGAACCAACTCAAGTTACTATACAATATGAAGAAATACTCGCAAAAGATATTTTAAAACAAAATCAAAACGAATACTATGTTTTAGTTTATGATAAAGAAGACATATATAATGAAGCATACAATGTATTTTTATCTTCATACTCTTCAAAAGAAAATAAGAAAAATGTATATAAAGTAAATCTTTCTTTAGGATTTAATAAAAATATTAAAAATGAAGAAGCAAACTTATATACATCAAATATTAATGAATTAAAAATTTCAAGTACAACACTATTAAAAATACAAAATGAAAAAGTAATAGAAGGATACGAAGGAAAAGATTCTATTTTAACTTTCTTAAAAAA
>JAVWTD010000035.1:0-2064 GCA_036667875.1 Bacilli bacterium | reverse complement strand
TAACAGTAATATTTAGTTTATCAATGGGATACTTTTTAGGAAGAAAAAATTCTAATTTTACACATTCAAAAGAATTAGATAAATTTATATCAGATTATAATTATATTAAAGAAAATTATTATGACGAAATTGACGAAAAAAAAGTATTTAAAAAGGCCTTATCTAGTATTGTAGATGAATTAGGAGACCCATACTCAAGTGTAGTATCGGATACATTATCAAACTCATTAAATACACAATTAAATGGTAGTTACAGTGGCTTTGGAATAGAAATTGTTAATTTAGAAAGTGGAGAAATTGCTATCCTAGGAGTAGTTGAAAATTCTCCAGCAGAACGTGCCGGTTTAAAACCAGGAGATATTATTGTTAAATTTGAAAATGAAGATTTGAAAAATAAAACAACAACAGATTTTACAAATATGGTAAAAAATTCAAAACAACAAGAAATCAAATTACTAATAAAAAGAGATAATATTGATAAAACCTTCTCTATAAAAAGAGAAATAGTAACTCTTAAATCAGTTGATGGAGAAATACTCTCAAAAGACAATAAAAAAATAGCGTATATATATATAAGTATATTCGCAGCAAACACTGATAAACAATTTAAAGACATTTTAGACAATCTAGAAAAAAAAGGATTTGATTCTTTAATAATTGATGTAAGAGATAATACAGGAGGACATTTAACCTCAGTTGAAAATATAATTAGTATGTTTTTAGATAATAACCATGTTATATATCAAATGCAAACAAAAAAAGAAACAAAAAAGTATTACTCAAAAGGAAAAGAAACAAAAAAATATCCAGTAGCAGTTTTAGTAAACAAAAATAGTGCATCAGCTTCCGAAATGCTAACTGCAGCATTAAAAGAAGAATATAAAGCCAATATTGTAGGTGACAAAACTTATGGAAAAGGAACAGTTCAAGAAGTTCAAAACAGCCAAAATACCGATATAAAATATAAACTTACAACAAAAAAATGGCTAACACCAAAAGGGAATTGGATTAATGGTAAAGGAATAGAACCAAACATTAAAGTTGAATTAGATAAAAATTACTATAAAAATCCTACAAAACAAAATGATAATCAATTACAAAAAGCAATCGAAATAAATATGAATTAGCATTACATTATGTAATGTTTTTTTATTGCTTTATTTTTTATTATAAATAAGTTATAATTGTAGTGAGAGAAGTGAAAATTTATGAATAAATTATGTATCGGAGATAAACTACAAATTCAATGCTACAAGCATAACGGTAATGTTCATAGGTCTTGGGATGAAGCAACACTATTAGATGAACAAAAAGATTATTTAGTTTTTGCTAATAATAAAACAATTGTCACAAAAGCTGAAGGGATAACATGGAAAACAAAAGAACCAGCCATTATGTATTTCTTTAAAGATAAATGGTTTAACATAATTGCACAATTAAAAAAAGATGGTATCTATTATTACTGTAATATTGCATCCCCTTTTATAATCGAAGAAAACACAATAAAATATATTGATTATGATTTAGATTTAAGAGTATTTCCAACAGGACAATATAAAATTTTAGACCGTCTAGAATATAATTATCATAAAAAAATTATGAATTATTCAAATGAATTAGACATTGTTATTAGATCAGCCTTAACTGAATTGATAACTGAATATCAAAAAGGAATACCAATGTTTCAACAAGAAACAAACCTAAACTATCATATTGCATATAAAGAATTACAAAAGAAATAAATTAGAAAATATAATACATAGTGACCCCATGAATATATCTTGATGGCAATTATCTTTTTAATCACTATGTACCCATATTGTCCTCTTTTAAAATCGATAATGTACTTTATTTCTTATAATTATAACTTTGACAGTTGTAAGAGAGTAAAACCTCCCTAAGCCTTTATTTATAAGCCTTAAGGAGTTTTCTTTTGCTTTAAAAAAATGCGTACCATGACTATCATTTTATTTGTAATTTAACTTTTCATTCAAGATTTTTAAAATTGTAATAATTAACTATGTACTTTAATTTATAAATTTGTTATAATTATTTAAGAAGGTA
>JAVWTD010000034.1:5097-13398 GCA_036667875.1 Bacilli bacterium | reverse complement strand
GAAGCTGTAAAACTAAGAGATGGTTGGGGAGATTTAGAAGTAGTCGCAAGAATAACAGAAATGTACATAAAAAAATACAAAAAAAGACAAATTGCTGTTAATCTTAAAGTTTGCAAGTTGTTAGGATTAATTGATGATAGTTTAAATTCAATTGATATTGATATAAAATTGACTAGAAATCAAACGGACAATTTACAGAGCAAAGTTCAAGCCGGTTCTACTCTTTACGGAATGGGAGTTTCTAAAGAGGATACAGCAGAGCTTATGTCGATTACAAATGATATAAGTGGGTTTGTAAACAGGTGGGAAGAAACAGAAAAAAAAGAAAATGTTATTGTTAATCAAAAAGAAAAAGAACAAATAACAAATGATAATAATAGGAATTTATAGTTCCTTTATTATAAAGACTGCACAGAATAATTAGTGCTATAAACGGTTATAACATAATGCACAGAGAAGTGCTATAATCACTATGGAGGAGAAAGAAATGAACTTACAAGAACTAATGGGAGAAGCGTACAAGGAAGATTTGACTGCAAAAGAAATAAGTGATTTTTTAGAGACAAAAAAGTTGGCTGATTTATCTACCGGCAAGTATGTTAATAAAGAAAGTGCTGAAGCTTCAGAAAATTTACTTAAAAAGCAATTAAAAGAAAAAGACACATTATTAAAAGACAAAATGTCATCAGAGGATTTAACTAAGCAGGAAAAAGAAGAAAAAGAGCAGGAAATAGAACGATTAAAAGGAAAATTATTAGAAACAGAAAAAGTAACTAATAAATCTCAGTTTACGAGTTTGACTGCAGAAAGCCGATTATTGACAGGCTTAAAAGCAGAAGATAACGGTTTTATAGAATTTATGGATATTGTCATAAATGATGATTCAGATAATACCGTTAAAATTGGAACTTATTTATCTAAAATTTTAAAAGAAGCTTATGAAAAAGGAAAAAACGATTCAACAAAAGATAATCTTGGTAATTTAGGTAAAGCAAATTCAAACAGTGGAAATGGTAAAATTAGCTTAGGGGAACAATTGGCAAAGAGCAAAAATAAACAAGCAGAAAAATACGATTATTTTTCAAAAAAATAAAATAAGGAGAAACAAATATGATTAACAAAGAAATTTATGGAACATCAAAAAGCATTTTAATTGCTAATGATAGTTATTTAGTATCATTACCAGTTAGAGTAACAAACACAGGTATTACTGCTGATGCAAATGGAAATAAGATTTTAAAAGCAGGGACACCAATTAAAGGAGACATTACAAATAGAGACACAGCATTTACAATTGGTGGAGCAGCTGATTCAACTGCAATACTTTTACATGATGTAGATGTAACTAAAGGGGCAAGCAACGGAACTATGATATTAGCTGGTTGTGTAGACCTATTAAAATTAGATACTAGTGTTGTTGCTTTAGTAAATGCTTTAACAACAAAAATACCTAACATTATTTTCGTGAAGGGAAGTGCAATTTAATGAATTTTTATGAATTAGTAACAGCAGAAAACATTTCTGAATATTGGGTAGCTATAAATGCTGAAACAAATCCATCTTTTGGATCTACATTATTTCCTTTTACAAAAGAAATAGGTTTAAAATTAGAATGGATTAGGGGAGCAAACAATCAACCTGTTTCACTAAAACTATCATCATTTGATGCTAAGGCTATTAGAAGAGACGGAGAATCATTTGAAAAGTTAACTACTACAATGCCTTTTTTCAAAGAAAGTGTTTATATTGATGAAGATAGACGCCAACAATTATTAACAATGATTCAAACTAACAATGTACAATTAGTTAATTCAATCGTTGAAAAAATATTTACAGATGAAATAAAATTAATTAGAGCAGCATATATTTCGCTTGAAAGAATGAGAATGCAAGCTTTAACTACTGGTAATATTACTATTGCTAGCAATGGTCAAGGATATTCTTATGATTATGGTATGCCACTAGAAAATAAAAAAGAAGTTGCAGTATCATGGTCTACAGCAACCGCTGATATTATTGGAGAATTAAATAGTTACAAAGAGTTTATGAAAGCAAAGGGAACAAATATTACCCGTGGTGTATGTAACTCTACTGTAGCAAAAACATTTTTAACTAATACAGCAATGAAAAATGCAATTTATGTATTTGCTGGTGGTACAGTTAATCTTAATATTAATACAGCATTATCTTTTATCGAAGCTAACACTGGTATTTCAATTTATGTAAATGATGAAGTATATGTTAACGAAGATAAAACAGTATCAAAATATGTACCAGACAACACATTATCATTATTCCCTGACGGAGATTTAGGATATACTCATTTTGGTACTACTCCAGAAGAAGCAGACTTAATGAGCTCAGCAATTGCTAATGTTACTTTAGTTGAAAATGCAATTGCAATTACAACTACTAAAGAGACTGACCCAGTTAATGTTGTTACAAAAGTATCAATGGTAGCACTTCCATCATTTGAGAGAGCTAACGAAGTAATGATTATTGACACAGTTAAATAATAGGAGGAATTAATGGTAAAAATACAAAAAGGCAATACTGTTTACACCGTTACTAACGGGGCTTATTATAGTATGTATGAGCCTCTTGGATATATAATAGTAACAGAAGTAATTGATGGAAATAAAAACATTACCGAATTACAAGGAGATATCAAAAACCCAGATAAAAAAGAAAATACATCAGATTTAGTAACAGATGAAAATAAGTCTGAATTACAAGAAGTAAAAACAACAAATGAATTGGGAAATGAAAATATTACTGATTTAGAAGAAAACATTAATGCTACTAAAAATGCAAGTGATGATTTTCTTGATAAATTAAAAACTAAAAAATAGATTTAAAGGAGGTTATTATGGAAGCAGATAAATTAGCCGAGCTAAAAATAAGAATAATGTTTGATGAAACTTTAAAGAGATATGCAGAAACACCATATGAGCCTCTTTTAAAATCTGCTCTTAGTTATTCTGAGAGAAGAATAAACAACAAAAGAAATACAAAAAAAGTTGAAGAAAGATATATTGATAATCAAATTGAAGGGGCAATATGGTATTTAAACAGGCTTGGAACTAACGGATATGATAGTACATCTGAAAACGGAATGTCAGTTTCATATTCTAAATGTCCTGAATGGCTTTTAATGCCTGCTGTTGGTACTTTAAAATGAGTATTCAAAAAAACATGAAACCTATTTATTATTGTGAAATAATAGATAATAACGATGGTTTATTAAAATATTCTTTTCCGAAACTAAGAAATTTGAATTATCAACCTATAGAAAGTAAAACGACTTTATATAATGTAGGAGAAGTTTCTAGTGAAAGCTTAATTGTGTCTATGAAATATATAGGGGAAAATTATAAAGAAAAATCAAAAGTATATATTTATAATAAGCCACCTGAAAAATATGATGAAACTGCAGATAATGCTGATTTTATAATAGAAACGGTAAAGCCTTTTAATACAAGCGTAGAAATAGTCCTAAAAAAAATAGTTGGTAAATAAATGAGAGAAATAAAATGCGAGTTGTCAGTAAAAAGTATAAATGATGCTATAAAAGAAATCAAAGAATATAAAGCAAAAGTAAATAAAGATATAAAATCAATACCAAAATTATTAGCAAAAGTGGGATTGGACAAATTAAATACAGAAATAAGTTCTATATCTGATACTGACGGTAATGATTTAGGCAATGCATCAATAGAATACGGAGACAATTATTCCCGTATATATCATATAGGTAAGCAAGTTTATTTTTTGGAGTTTGGCACAGGATATATAGGTAAAGATAATCCTCATGTTAAATCTTATTTAATGAAAAAAGGCTATGCAACAGGACAAATGATAGGCGAAAACGGTCTTTGGAGTTATTACAATAAAAACGGAGAATTGATTTCAACTCAAGGTATACCTGCACAAATGCAAGTATATGAAACAGCTGTCCATATAAAATATGTTTGTAATGATATCATTAAGGAGTTGATTAGTAAATGATACTTATTGGTAAAAATTTAATAGAAAATATAAGTAAATTAAAATATGAAGTTCCTGATGTTAATGTTATAGATTTTTACAAGGACACAAAAATAAAATTCAACCTTGTTACAGTTGAAGAAAGACCGTCTAACAACGGTATTATGACAAATAATAAGCAACGATTAGTTAGTAATAATTATACTATAGAAATATATACTAAGCAGTCTAAAATAAATGATATATTATCAACTAATAGAGATGTTGCACTAAGTATAGCAAAAACAATAGATGATTATTTAAGCAATGTATTAGGAATGAGAATGGAAGGAAGTGTTTCTTCTGCGCCATACTTTGATAATACGGTATGCAGGCTTATTATGAGATATGTAGCAAATATAGACATAAAAGAAAATTTAATTTATAAAAATTATAAATAAAAAAATAGGAGGAAAATATTATGGCAGCAGTACCATTAACAGGAACAACAGTACCTACAACAACTGGTGGATGGAGCGTAAAATTAGGAGCAGGGACTTCTACAAATGTTATACCTACAGTTTTAACTGATTTTGACGAAATAGGAGATATAATTAATAAATTACCAAACTTTTTTCCTACACCAGAAAAATTAGAATATAAAACTTTAGATAGTAAACAAACTAAGTCTATTCAAGGTGGAATGCCACCAATAGACGGTCCGCTATCAGTATACTTTAGTTCAAGATTGTTTGAAGTACACAAAAGAATGGTTACATTTCAAAATGATGCAACTAAAGGTAATTGCTTTTGGTTAGTAGTTAATTATAAAGATGAAAAAAGAACAGTTTATTGCCGTTGCACAGTTAACGAAAAAATACCAACTTCTCAAGAAGAAAGTGGTTCATTAACACCGGTTGAATTGTCATTGTCTAACATTGATGAAGCTGTAGAAGAAAAAGTAGCTTAATTAAAAAAAGAGGAGAAATAAAAATGGAAAAATTCGAAACAAAAATATTTGATATTGAAGTTGGAGATAAAGCTTATTCTATCGAGTTCAATAGAGAAACATTAAAATTAGCAGATGAAATGGGAGCAATGAATAATGACAAAGGGTTATTTGAAAGAGCAACAATTTTATTATATGCTGGTTTAAAAAAGAACAAGCCAGACATTACTTATAATTTATCTAAAAAAATATTAGATAGCATGGTAGGAACAGATGATGAAGATGGAGAATACGATCTAACAGAAATATTAAATAGTATTGGGGACGAATTTGGTCGTTGTTATACTCATTTTTTTGCAGAGGGTGGAGCGAAGAAGAAGAAAATTCTATCGAGAGCCGAAACGTTTTCACCAAAAACAACAAAATAACATTTGCTCAATGCTTAGACGAGCAGTGTGTATTAGCATTGGGTTATGGTATGCCTTACGATTTGTATTGGCATGGCAATCTCAATGCTTTTTATTTGTATGAGCAAAAATATAAAATGGAAAAGAAGAACAATAACATAGAAAAAGATAATGAAGCATGGAATATAGGTTATTATGTTAAAATGGCTTTAATTTCCGTTTACAAGTTATTTAACGGCATGATAGATACAAGCAAAGCCCCTGATTATCCTTATCCTAAACAGTCTTATTTAATAAATGAAGAAATTAAAAAGACACCAGAATATAAAAAACAACAAGAAAAAATAAGAAAGATTAATGCAGAAATAGAAAAATATAATAAAAGTTTGGAAGAAGAAAAAGCAAACAAGTAAAAAGGAAGTGATAATCAATGGATATGACAATAGACAGTTTGTCGATAGAAATAGAAGCAAAGGCAAAAGATAATTTATCTGCTTTAGACAATCTTGCTACTAAATTAAATGATTTAAAAACTTCTGTAAGTGGTGGAATAAGTGGCCTTAATTCTATAAGTAATAGTTTAACTAAATTTAATAATTCAATGAAGGAAATAAAAAATATTTCCGGAATAGATACAAAGCTAAATTCATTAATGAATACATTTAGTTCCATTTCATACGGTGCATCAAATATTACAGGCTTTAGTAAAGGAGTAAATTCATTTATACGAGGCTTAGAAAAATTAAAATTAGTTGATATTGGTGGGCTAGACGAAAAGATAAATGCTATAACAAATGCATTAAAACCTTTAACAGATGAAATGATTAGAGGTGGTTCAGGAATTACTAATTACGGAGAGCAAATGAAATATCTTTCCGAAGCAACAAAAAAATTAGAAAAAACTTCATTAAGCAATAAAAAGTCAGCAAGTAATTTTTCATCACTTACTAAAAGTTTGAATTTTGGAGCAGTAGTTGGAAAAGCAATGATTGGATTCAGCACTTTAAGAAGAGGTGCTAGCATGATAGCAGGGACAATAAACAATATAAATGCTTATATAGAAAATATAAATCTTTTTGCTGTAGCATTAGGGGACTTTTCAGAAGAAGGAAAAACATTTGCACAATTAATGCAGGACATATTAGGAATAGATGCTGGTCAAGCAATGAGATATATGGGTGTATTTATGCAAATGTCAACAGCAATGGGTGTCGCTCAAGAACAAGCTTATAAACTAAGTAAGAATTTTACTCAATTGGGCTATGATATAGCATCTTTTTACAATATAAAGACAGAAACTGCATTTGAAAAATTGCAATCAGGATTATCAGGTCAATCAAGAGCAGTAAGAGAATTAGGATTTGATATTACAGAAGCAAGGTTAAAGCAGGAATTATTAAATCTTGGGTTTAATAATAACATTAAAACATTATCTCAAGCCGACAAAGCTATTTTAAGATATATTTCTTTGATGAAACAGTCAGAAAATGCACAATCAGATTTTGCTAGGACACTTAATACGCCTGCAAATGCAATGAGAATATTGAAATCTCAAATAACTTTATTAAGCCGTGAAATAGGAAAGACTTTCATACCTATTTTAATGTCAATATTACCTCCTGCAATTGCAGTCGTTAAAGTTTTAGGAATATTGATAGGTAAAATTGCAGAATTAGTAGGATTTAAAATGCCTGAAATACAAATGCCTGATAGTTCAGGAATAAAAGATTTAAATGATGGTATTGGAGATACAGCAAATAATGCAAACAAGGCAAAAAAAGCAATTAATACTCTTATTGGAGGGTTTGATGAGCTTAATATTATACAAAAACCTGATAAAGATGCAGGATTAGGCGTAGGAGACATGGGGAATATTTTAGGTGATGTAAAAATACCTGAATATGATATGTTTGCAGGTCTTGTATCAAGCCAAGTTGATGAAATAGTTAAAAAGACAATGGAATGGTTAGGTTTTACAAAAGAAGTTGATGAAGCAACAGGAAAAATAAGTTGGAAATTAAAAGATGGATACACTAACTTAAAAATGATAAAAAATGTTGCTATAGCATTAATTGGGCTTAATTTATTAAGCAAATTATTTAAATTAAGTGAAGGATTAGGAGCAAAAGGGTTAAGCAAGTCATTCAAATCTCTTTCTTTATCAATAAGTGGTTTTAAAGATTTATATGGTGGAAGTTTATTAAAAGGAATAACTCAAGGAACTCAAGCGTGGTTTAGTCAATTGGGAGTCATTACTAAGTTAATTACTTCAATAGGTGGATTTATAGCATCATTAGTAACCATGTCTAAATATTATGAAAAGTTTTCTAGCGGTGCTGAATTAACAAACGAAGAAATATTAAAAACTAGTTTAATAATGGGAGGGTTAATAATAGCAGCAGGATTATTAGCTGGTCCTGTAGGAATAATTGTTGTTGGAGTTGGTGCTTTAATAGGGGCTTTTGCCGGTTGGTGCATAGCAATGCAAAAAACAAATTTAGAAGTAAATTTATTTGACAAAGAAATATCAAAACTAACAGCAAACAAATTAGAGCCATTTTTAGAAGATGTAAATACATTAGATAAAACAATGAAAGGACTAAAATGGAGTGGGGAAATAATTAGTGATAATGATGTTGCAAATGTTAGAGCTCAAGTTTCAAAAATATCAAGTGCAATAATAAATGAACTAGATGCAGATAAAAATGGAGCTTTAAAAAAATTACAACCGTTAAAAGCATTAATGGGAGACGAAGTTTATAACAGTATAATTAGCTCAAACCAAAAATTTTATGATAACATGAAAATAAAAGTTTCAGACGGAGAAAAACAGATTAATAAAATAATGGAAGATTTACATAAAGGAAAAATAGCTGATACAGAATGGGCTTATAGTGAAATAAACAGGATACAAAATGAAATGCAAGATATGGGTATCAAATATATGAGCGAAAGCCAAACTGAGGCTAATTTAATTTA
>JAVWTD010000034.1:0-4997 GCA_036667875.1 Bacilli bacterium | reverse complement strand
GTTGTAAACTTTTTTACAAAAGCAATACCAGATTGGTGGAATAAAACCATTTATCCGTGGTTTACGAAAGAAAAATGGGTAGAAATTGGTAACAATTTAAAAGATGGAATTGTTCAAGGGTTTAAAAACGCAATAAATGCCTCTGTAGATTTATTTAATAAGTTTATAAATTGGATTAATAAAAAGATGAAATTTAGTTGGGACCCTATTAAAATTGCTGGTAAGACTATTATTGATGGTGGCTCAATTCAACTTATTAAAATACCTAATATTCCTAAATTAGAAAAAGGAAATGTTGCAACTGAAGAAACACTTGGAATATTTGGGGAATATGCCGGGGCAAAAAGCGATCCAGAAATAACTGCACCTCAAAGTATAATGTATGAAACAGTACAGAATGCAAATAGCAACCAAGTTGATTTATTAAAAGAAGAGGTGTCATTATTGAAACAATTGCTTGCTAAGAAAAACGACATTTATTTAGACAATGAAAAAGTATCTAGAAAGGTAGCCAAAGGAATAAATGATATATCTATAAATGATGGAGAATCTCCTTTGCTTGGTGTATAAAATGTATTTATTAAAAGTAAATAATGTAGTAATAAGCACAAACAAATATATTACCGGGTACAAAGTTGCCTATATAGATTTATCAGAAGACGGAAGTGGTCGTAATGCCGGAGGAACAATGAGAATTATTTATGCAGCAGATGGAGAGAAGTTCAAACTTAGCATTACGACTAAGCCTCTTACAGAAGAGGAGCTTGTTGACTTCTTCGGAAATTTTCCAAAAGGGGAAATAAATATAGAATATTTTAATCCGTTTACAGGGACTATGAAAACAGGGGTTTTTTATCGAGGAGATAGAGAAATAGACATAAACTTTATTAAAAACAACGATGCACTATTTAATCCGTTTACAATAAATTTAACAGAGTTTTAAAGTTGAGGGAGGAGACATTAAATGTATACAGTTACTGATAATTATAAAAAAATAGCAAAGTCTAATTTTTCAACCCCAACTGCCAAAATAAATATTGGTACTAATTCTATAACGCAAAGCGATGATTTAATAAGTATAAATATAAAACATAATATTTTTAATGAAACTTTTGTAGGAACTGCAAATTGTAGAACGGCAGAAATATCTTTTTTCGATAATCCAAAATATAATTTTAAAGTCGGGTCAATAATTGATAATATTATGTTTGGTTACAAAGAAACGGTTGAAACTGTACCAACAGGAACATTTATAGTTGATGAAGAACCGTCATTCAATAAAACAACAAAAATAACCACAATAAAATGCCGTGATTTAATGCGTAAATTTGACAAAAAATGGGTAGACAGTAATACTTACCCTATGAGCATGATAAACTTCGTTAAATCGGTATGTACATTCGTTGGAGTGCCATTATCTAATACAATTTTTCCTAACTCAACATTTATGATTAAAGAAAAGCCTTTTTTCAAAGATGGAACATTATGTAGAGAAGTTATTAGGAGAGCATCGGAAATAGCAGCATCATTTTGTATTATGACAAGAGATGACAAATTATTGTTTAATTATAATTATGGTATTAATACTGAAACAATAAATAAAAATAATTATAACAAAGATATAGAAATAGGTAATTTATGTGGTAAAATAAATAGGGTTGTTTTAAAATTGGGAGGTGGTGTCGAAGGAGAAAATGTAACAAAAGATGATACTACAACTCAAGCACAATATGGAATAAATGATATTACAATAGTTGATAACCCTTTTATTTACAACCAAGAATTAAGGAATGCGGCAATTACAGAAATATTTAATACTTTAAATGGTATTAGTTATTATCCTGTTAATATGACTTACTATGGATATCCTTATTCTGATTGTGGAGATCTAATTACGGTTAATAATATTCAAGATAGTCCAAATAATACATTTATATTTTCACACGAGCTATCTTATAATGGTGGAATAACAGGCAAAATAGAAAGTAACGCAATTAAGTCTACTGAAAACAAATATCCTAATCCTCCAACTATTAAAGAAAGACTATCAAATACAGAACTTACAGTTGATAAACAAAACAAAAAAATTACATCTTTAACATCACAAGTTGAAACTGTAGAAGTTAAAATAGAAAAAGTCAAAGAAAGTTGGAGAGGGCCTGATATTCCAACCTTAGCAAATGTACCTGCAGTTAATTGGACTACAGATATTATAAAAGATGGTCATTTAGATGAAGTCTATTTCTGTGATAATAATGGCATCAATTATATATTTACTAAAACTTCTAGTGCTTATTTATGGGAAGAACAAACAGATAACAGAATTATAAATAATCAAACAAGCATAAATAACACGAACAACAATATAAACAACAACTACGATAGCAAAGATGTTACTCAAAAAAAGATTAATGACACTAAAAGAGAAGTTATAGAAACAACTTCTGCGATGATGACGCAAACAATGAATAGCTTTAAGTTCAATTTATATAAAGAACTAAAATACGATGAAGTAACAGGGTCCATTACAGAACTTAAAAACACTTTAATAACAATTGATATAGACGGGTTAAAAGTTAATGCTAATTCAAGTGCTTTTAATACTTTGATGAACAACGTCGGTTTTTATATTCTTGATGGAACATCTCCAGTTTCTAAGCTCGATAAAACAGGAACAAGTACTAAAAACTTAGTTGTAGAAGATAGTATAAAAAAGTTTGGGCTAATAATTGAAAAAAAAGTTGTTACAAACGGTGTTGCTTCAGTTAAAGGCTATTGGATAAAAGGAGGTGTATAAAATTGGCTTTAACATATGATTTTCAACTTCTTAGCAACAAAAAAATAGGAAATACAGGTTATGGAGACTTATTTTTAAGAATTTACGGTAAAATAAACAGTCAAAGCATACCGGAAAACTACACAAGTGTAACTTATGAAGAAAGAATATTTTTAACAAATGGTGGCTATAATACATCTTTTGCAAATTGTGTGATAAACGGAGACTTATCTAATTCTGCAAGTTTAGGTTATACTTCGTTTACAGCAGGAGAAAAGACCATTTTATCAGCAAGTGGGAATATTTATCATAATCCCGAAGGAACAAAAACAATAACTGTGAATTGTTCGTATAGTGGTTATAAATTTAGCGGAAATACAAGTTCAGTAGTTGATTTACCTAGAATCCCACGAGCTAGCAATGTAGCTATATCTCCTTTTCTTATTGGACAACCTGCAGTAATAACAATTGGAACAGCTAGTTCTTCATTCACACACACAATTGATTATGCTTTTGGTTCTTTATCAGGAAGAATAGCAACCAAAACATCTCAAACTAGTTTTCCTTATTCATTCAACACAGATGATTTTTATAAACAAATACCAAATGCTAGAGTTGGGATAGGAGTTGTGTTCTGTACTACTTATTCGGGAAATACAGAAATAGGGAAGGTGTCAAGTAATTTTACAGCAACTGCAACAGGAGACCCTGTTATAAACTCGATAACTATTGTTGATAGTAATGCAACGACAAAATCATTGACAGGAAATGAAAATGTATTTATTAAAGGATTTAGTAATGCTAATATTAATGTCAGTGCAAATGCAGTCAATTATGCTACTTTAAAGGCTGTTTCAACAACAAATGATAGCCAGAGTATAAATACACTTGTGGGAACTATAAATGGTGTTACAAGTGGACTATTCACTACAAAATTAATGGATAGTAGAGATTATTCTAATAACCCACAAACAGGTACAACTAAAAAAACATTAGTTGATTATGTAGCTCCAAATTTAATTAACACAAAATGTAACATAACTAGAACTAGTGAATTATCAAAAGTTGCTAATATTGACCTTGAAGGCTATTTTTGGAATAAGAACTTTGGGGTAGTTGCTAATACATTAGTAGTAAAATTGCAAGCCCGAGAAACAGGAACTACTCCATGGGTATATACTAGAACAATACCATCAGCGAATATCATTATTGATACTGCAAATAACAAATTCACGGTTAACGATTTTAAAGTTGGAGATGAAGCTTCTATTTACTTTGACTCTGCAAAACAATATGATTTTGAAATATGGACAGAAGATAAATTAGTTGGTTATAATTATACTAAGATATTTTTACTACTTCAAAAAGGAACTTCATTATATGAATATTTTGAAGATGGTGTTAATTTTAATGGCTATTTAAAAAATAATGGTGTTTTAGTCGGAGAAGGAAAACCTGGAGCCGATGGAAAAACACCAAACATACAAATCGCTTCAACAGTAACCGGGAATCCTGGTACAGATGCTTCTGTTTCAAGAAGTGGAACAAATGAAAATCCTTTATTAACTTTTACAATTCCACGCGGAGCAACAGGACAACAGGGGATTCAAGGAATACAAGGAATACAAGGTATCCAAGGGCCAAAAGGAAATACAGGCTCAACAGGAGCAACAGGTGCAACAGGTGCACAAGGTCCTTCAGGGAGCATAGCTGTAGAAAAACTAAATAATGCAAATCTTGATACTATTACAGGTAAATATAGAATTGCTTATGTTACAGACCCAACTGTTGCACCTGACGGGCAAATTACAACAAACGGATATTTAACATTTATTCCTGACCCAGAAAATCCTTATTCTCACGGTTGCCAAATGTATCATTCAGCTTTTAATGACAGAGTTTATATAAGACTTTTGCTTAGCAGAAATAATTGGACAAATTGGGAACATCAAGTAACAACTAATGATACATTATATATAACAAATACAAGAACTTACAATCCATAATAATTAACAGAAAGGAATGATTAATTATGACAAAAAAGTTAACTAAGAATAAACTCGGGGGGGGGCAGTATTGTCTATTTAACAAGCAAAATTGCCCAACAATTGAAAAAACCACTTTTAAAAAAGGTGGTGGAAAATATTTAATTTTTCGTGGTGATGTGTTTTGAAAGTAATAACTGATTTTAATGGAGATAAAATTGATGCTTCTCTAATTG
>JAVWTD010000033.1:0-13460 GCA_036667875.1 Bacilli bacterium | reverse complement strand
TTGAATTTTATAATCTCCATTTGTAATAAACGAACCAATTACAGCTATATCACAATCTTTCAATTCTTTAATATTAGAGTCATTTATTCCCCCATCAACTTCAATAATCAAATCATTTCTAATTCTCTTTGCATCTGCTATTTTTTTAATTGAATTAGGAATCAATTTTTGACCACCTCGACCTGGTTCTACACTCATAATAAGTAGTAGGTCAATATATTTTAAGTACTCACTAATTTCTTTTATTTCTGTTTCTGGTTTAATAGACATTCCTACCTTTATTGACTTACTTTTAATATATTTTATAATATTTAAATGATCTTTTGTAGCTTCATAATGAAATGTTATAAATGTTGGATTTAAACTACTATATTCATCAATATATCTATATACATCATTTACCATAAGATGAACATCTAAAGGGGTTTTAGTATTTTCGACTAAGCTTTTAACTTCTTTAATGTCCCATGTTTTATTGTCGACAAACTCTCCATCCATTATGTCAAGGTGCAAATAATCTAAATTTAATTTATCTAATTTTTGGATATCTTCTTTTGTTTTTGTTTCTAAAATTGATACTGAAATTTTCATATTTAATCCTTTCCATTTATAAATTTAATATAATTATTATATCTAGATTTAATAATAAATCCATTCTTTACATTTTCTTTTATAGAACAACCATCATCATGATAATGCATACAATCTTTATATTTACATTTATCTCTTAATTCTTGAAATTCAATGAAATTATCTCCTATATCAGATTTAGTCATACCAATAAATTCAAGTGAGGAAAATCCTGGAGTGTCTGCTACCCAACCGCTTGCTATAGGAATAAGTTCTGTATGTCTTGTTGTATGTTTTCCTCTTCCTAGGGCTTTTGAAATTTCATCAGTTTTAATAGTAAGATTTTCATCTAGTTTATTTAAAAGAGTGGACTTACCAGCCCCAGATTGACCAGTAAATACTGTTGTTTTACCGACCAAAAGTTCTTTTATATTCTCTATTTTTGTGTTTTCAATAACTGTGTAACCAATTTTTCTATAGTACTCAAAGTAAGGTATTAAATCTTCGTATTGTTCTTTACTTAGTAAATCAATTTTAGATAAGCAAATAATCGGCTTAATTTGATTAAACTCTGCAATACACAATAATTTATCGAGAAGATTAGTGTCAAAGTTTGGACTTTTAGTACTTGCTATGATAATCAGTTGATCTATATTTGCAACTGTTGGTCTAATAAGTTCGTTTGTTCTTTTCCCAATTTCTAAAATATAATTATTAATAGGATCAATAACAACTCTATCCCCTACAAGAGGGACAACTTTCATATTCCTAAATTTACCTCTTGCTTTACATACATAAGAAATACCTTCTTCACTTATAACTGTAAAATCATTACTTATTATTTTTATAATTTTTCCTTTAATCTTTTTTTCCATCTTTTCCTTCATTTCCAGTAGGTTTAACAGCAACTGTTATTTTAAATGATGTTCCAGGATATACTAAATATCCCTCTGGTTTTTCTTGAGCAACAATAGTGCCTTCTGGTTTATCATTTGCTTCGATTTCTTCTTTTATTACTGTAACTCCATTTTTTAAAGCCCATGCTTCAATTTGTGCAAATGTATATCCTGTTAAAAAATTAGGATATTTAACCATTACATCTGGAGTAAACAATATAATTGTTTCTCCTTTTTCAAGTTTCTTACCAGGCTCTATTGATTGTTCTATTACTTTATCAGCATCATATGTAATTCCTTCTGTTTCTTCTACTTTTTTCTTTTCAATTACTACATTTAATCCAAGAAGTTCTAATGCTCCTTTTACTTCCATTGCGTTTTTATCTTTATAATCTTCTATATCTATTTTAGCTGTACCACTTGAAACAATGATAACTATTTTTTGTCCTTCTTTAACTGTTCTATTTTTAGAAGGTTCAGAATTTATTACTTTTCCTTTTTTTATAGTGTCAGATGGTTCTTCTTTTAACTTAACATCTACTACTAGACCTAAAGAAATAAGTTTGGATTCTGCTTTTTCTACACTTAGTCCAGAAATATCTGGAATTTTCACGTCCTTTGGGGCTGTGATTTTTGGATATATTAATATAAAGAATATTCCTAGAAATGATAATAAGGCAACTATACCAAGCATAAGCCAAAGAACAAAATTAAATTTCTTTTCTTGTTTTTCTTCTTTTATTTCTATGGTTGTTTTTTGGCTGTCGTTTATTTTATCTAATTCTTCAATAACTTTTGTTTCATCTAAGTCTTCTTCTGGATATCTATGTTTATGTATTGTTTCTTCTTTTCTATCTTCATCTAATGCTGTTTTTACATCATTATACATTTCTTTTACATTTAAATATCTATTCTTTGGGTTTTTAGCACATGCTTTTATAATAACATTTTCAATGCTTTGTGGTATTTCCTCGTTGATTTTACAAACACTTGGAATTCTTTCTTTCATTTGTTTTAATGCTATTTCTACGGCATTTTCTCCTTTGAATGGAAGTTTACCGGTTAATAGTTCAAACATTAAAATTCCTAATGAGTAGATATCACTTTTAGCGGTTGCTCCATTTCCATTTGCTTGTTCTGGAGGTAAATAATGAACTGAACCCATAACTGAATTTGTTTGTGTTAGTTCACTAGCATTTGACGCTATAGCAATACCAAAATCAGTTATTTTTACTCTTCCGTCATCTAAAATCATTACATTTTGAGGTTTGATATCTCTGTGTATTATGTAACTATCATGAGCACAACTTATTGCACTTGTTAGTTGAAGCATTATATCTACTACTTCAGGAACAGTTAAACTACCTCTTTTTTTAATTAAATTCTTTAATGTCTTTCCATCGACATATTCCATAACTATAAAGTAATTTCCCTCATCTTCTCCAACATCATACATTTCTACAATATTAGGATGAGATAAACTTGAAGCGCTTATAGCTTCTCTTTGAAATCTTCTTACAAATTTTTCATCGGTTGCTAAATCTCCTCTTAAAACTTTTACTGCTACATTTCTATCTAAAATGGTATCATACGCTAAATAAACATTAGCCATTCCACCTTCTCCGATTGATCTTATTACTTGATATCTATCGTTTATTTTTTGTCCTTTAACAATCATTTAATTCCACCACCTTTATTTAAATATGCGATTGAAATATTATCTGTACCGCCTCTATTATTGCATTTGATGACTAACTTTTCTAGTTTTTCTTCACCTGTATGGTCTTCGTTTAAAACTTTTGTTATTTGTTCATCATCAAGCATATTTGTAAGTCCGTCACTGCAAAGGAGTATTCCTTCAATTTCATCAGTTATATCAAATACATCCATGTCAACATCAGTGGTTGCTCCGAGTGCTTTCATTAAGACGTTTTTTCTTGGATGATCTTTTGCTTCTTCAAGTGTTAATTCTCCTGATTTTACTAGTAAATTTACTAGGGTGTGATCAGTTGTTATTTTATGAATCTTTTTATTTTTAATAACAAATCCTGAAGAGTCTCCTATGTTTCCAAATAATAAGAATTCTTTAGTCACGATAGCCATTACTAAAGTTGTTCCCATTCCTACTGAGTCAGGGTTTTGTTCTGTATATTTATAAATAGCAGTATTTGCTTCTATTACTATTCTTTTAATCCATTCTATGGCATCTTCTTTTGAGCCTATTTCAGCTTGTTCAGAGAAACGTCTAGCAATAATGTTAATAGCAATTGAAGAAGCTATTTCGCCTCCTCTGTGTCCTCCCATGCCATCAGCAACCGCAAGAAGTATTTCGTCATTAATGTTTTTAACAACTGTAACACTATCTTCGTTATGGTCCCTAATTTTACCTGGATCAGTTAAATAACAATACTCCATTATTTCTCCTCCTCGTGTTTGCTTCTTAGTTGACCACATGCGGCACTAACTTTTGAACCAAACTCTTTTCTAATGGTAACATTTATTCCTCGTTTTTTTAAGGTATCATAGAAATTGTTTATAGCGTCAACGCTACTTTTTTTAAAATCTATATGGCTTGTTTCGTTATAAGGTATTAGGTTTACATAACAGTTTAATCCTCTTAATAAATTTGACAGTTGGTTTGCACAACTTACGGTATCATTAATATCTTTAATCATTATATATTCAAAAGTAACTCTTCTATTAGTTAGTTTTATGTAATCTCTTAAAGATTCTATTAATTCTTCGATTTTATATGCTTTATTTATTGGCATTATTTTATCTCTTACTGTATTATTTGGGGCATGTAGTGAAATAGCTAAATTGACTTGTTTGTCGCTTTTTGAAAATTCTTTTATTTTAGGAACAATCCCGCAAGTAGATACAGTAATGTGCCTTGCTCCAATTCCTATTCCTTTATTTTCATTAACAATATCAATAAATTTCATTACGTTATCAAAATTATCAAATGGTTCTCCTATACCCATCAATACTAAATGTGTTATTTTTAATTTTAATTCTTCTTCTATCATTAAAATTTGTTCTACCATTTCTGCTTGTTCTAAGTTTCTAACTTTTTTAAGTCTTCCACTTTCACAAAAAGCACAGCCCATATTACAACCCACTTGAGTTGAAATACACAAACTGTTACCATAGTCATGATTCATATAAACTGCTTCAATTTTTTGCCCATCATTTAATTTAAACAAAAACTTAGCTACGTCAGTATCTTTTTCTACTTCTAAAATATCAATAGACCCTAAGGTATACGATTCATTAAAATGTTCAATTAATTCTTTTTTTACATTAGTCATCTCATTAAAGTTTTTAATTCTTTTTTTATAAAGCCAATCAAATATTTGACCTGCATTAAATTTCTTGTACCCGAGGGATACAATTAACTCCTCTAAATCACTAAGACTATAATTATATATATTCTTCATACTATCACCTATACTAAATTATACCAAAATAATAAAAAAAATAATAGATATATCTATTACTTTGTTCTTCTTTTTAGAATTAAAATCCTTTTATTAAACAAATAATAAAGAATAAAGCTCCTAAAACAAATGTAGCACGTGTTATAAACAACTCTCCGCCTCTTTCTTTACGATTAGCAAATAGATCGTTATTCCCACCACTAATAATATTTGATGTGCTTTCTGCTTTACTACTTTGCAAAAGAACGATAGCTATTAACAAAACTGATACTATAATTAATAATATATCCACTATGTTCCCTCCTTTTAACATATCTAATTTATCATATTTTTTGATAAAAAGCAATAAATATGCAGTGAAAAAGATTAATTGTAAAAATGTAATAATTTAGACAACTTTTAATTTATATAATTTAAGAAACTTTTTTAATTGTTCCATCATCAAATTCAAATACGACATCTGCCATATCTTGTATATCTTCTTTTATATGGGATGCAATAATAATAATTTTATCTTTCTTTATATCTATCAAGTATTTCCTTAGTTTTTCTGCTGTTTTATTTTCTATTCCATTAAATGGTTCATCAAAAATCATTATTTTGGGATCTTCCATTATAACTTGAGCTATACCTAATTTTTGTTTCATTCCTAAAGAGTATAATGCAAACTTTTTATCAATATCATTTCCTAAATTAACATTTTCGCAAGAAGCCAAAATTTCTTTGTCTGAAATTTGATTTTGTATTTCAGCTAGCATCTTTAAATTCTCAAAACCTGTAAGGTCATTTAAAAAAGAAGGTTTCTCAATTAGTGCTCTTGTAGATGGTGGGAATTTTTTATTTTTGATAATATTTTCTCCGTCAAATAAAATTTCACCAGAAGTAGGTTGATAAAATGCACATAGCATTTTTAAAAATACACTTTTACCACTACCATTTCTTCCAATAATTCCATATATTTTCCCTTCACTAAATTTAATATTTACATCATGTAGTATATTAATGTTTTTAAAATCTTTTTTTAAATTATTTACTTCTATTTTCATAAACTCACCTCTCACTTAAATTTTCATAAATTTGTGTACAATTTTTTTGGAAAAGGGTTAAAATCAAGGGTATTTGTATAATTATAAAACATAATAGTGGTATTACTATTTTAATATTTAAACTTATAACATTTAAAGGTATCATCAATAATAAAATAACAAATAAAATCAATGACAAAACAAATAGAATTTGATTTCTAAAAATAATATAAATAAATATTATAAAGTTACTTATTAATATTGTTATAGTGCAGTCAATAAGATATAAATTAAATACATTTTTTAAATCAACATTAAATATTTTTAAAACTAAACTTAATAGTAAATATGAAATGGCTTTAAAAATTATTATGTACAAATAATTTAATATTAATTTTCTAAAACACCATGTTTTTTTATTTTCTCTTAAAAACAAATTATTTACAGATAAACTTAAGTTTTTTAAAAAGAGAAAGACAAAAAGGAATATATAAACAAAAGAATTATAAAGATAAAGTGTCTGCTCTATAGTTGTAGCATTCTTACTAAAATTCAATCCTAGAGTGGTATAAAAACTTATTCTAAAATTGCTTTTTGTTATTCCATATACGACAAGAAAGATTAATAATAAGAAAAGATGAATCAAAATATATTTATAATGATTTTTTCTTATAATATTTAAATCATTTAAAAAAGTTTTTTTCATTTACTTCCACCTTTTTCATAAACTTATATGATATTTCAAATAATAATAAAATAATAATAAAACAAATAGACATATAAATACTAAAACAAATAATTTCTAATTTAAAATTTAAATACTTTGCACCTTTTATATAATCAAACAACGCAAAGGATATTTCAGTAACATTTTTTATTAAATCGGGTTTTATAAAACTTCCAACTAAAACTGAAAAATTAATAACATTTCCTAAAATAATTGTTTTAATATTTACCAATTTAAATAAACTAACATTAAATAATGAAATCATCAATGTAATTAAAAAGGCTTTTATTGTCATAAATATAACAAATATATAATTAGGTATATTATATGGTTCCATGATTTTTATTTCAAACTTACTAAATGTAAAATTAAGCATTATGAATAATAAAACTATTGAAATTAGAAACAATGCACAGTCGACAAGTATACAGGTATTTTTTATAATGTTAATATAACTTTTATAAGAATTTAGTCTTAAAATTACAAATTCGCTTTTTTCAATTCTTTTATAAATAAAAATATTAGCAAATAAAATTATGAATATAAAAGATGCGAAAAAAAACCAAGGGTTAGTAATTATAATTATATATTTTTCTAAATAGTTAAAATTGTATGCTGGATCAAATGATAAACCAAAAGATGTAAATGCGTAAACAGTTAAAGCTAATTGCATTAAAAATATATATTTAAATATTTTTGAATTAACAAAATCTTTAAAATATAAATAACTAATACTACGCATTTGAAATTACCAATTCTTCTTTAGATTTATAAAGTTTAAATACTATTAAACTTGAAGATATAACTAAAGTTAAGGCAAAACCTAACATTTTCCACCATTCACATCCAAAATCATATCCAAAAAAATTATTTATTTCTAAAAAATTAGATGCGGTTGTTTCTCGGTTAAAAATAAAGAAAAAATATGGCAAAATTTGTGCTATAACAATTTTCAAAATAAAAAATGTTAAATATGAGCCTATAGTTGTTATTACAAGATTTAAACTTGATTTTCCAACAATCAAGACAATGTTTACAATAAAAATTCCCAAAAGGAATATATTAAAAGCATAGATTAGACAGAAAACTATACCCATTTTAATGTGTTGAACATTTCCTATTACATCCAATTCAATTTGTTCTGCAATGCTTACATCTTTGGTCATAAAACAAACGATTGCTAAAAATACTAATGCTAATGGAATACAATAAACAATTTTATAAATTTTTTTAAAACTCTTAAACAAAAAATCTTTATATGACTGCCTAACTAATAAAAATAGTGAAATATTATTTTTGATTGTTCCATGTAAAACAATTGAAGAAAAAACTACTATTATTATAGGAAATATATTTTCTATTGATATATTCCCAAAAAGCATGGTTTTTAAAAATATTACGGTTGTAGAACCGGCATAAACTGCATTTTTATTTTTATATTCTTTATTTATAGCTTTGCATAATTCATGATTTTTATCAACTGCTTGACAAATTCTATTTGCATTTTCTTTTATGTAATTATTCTTTATTACTTCATGTTTTATATCAAAAACTTGAAATAAGAAAATAAAAATAAATATTGCAGTTATAATAAAATATAATAAGTTATTTTTTAATATCTTTTTCATTGTTATCCTCCCAAATGTAGCAAAGGATGATTTATTAATTTTTAATATTTTATTTTATAAATCATATGTCCAGGTTCCCCAGAACCAAGTATCATCAGAATAAGAAGTTTGTGTTGAAATTTTCATAAGGTTATTGCCTGTTATAGTTGCATAACCTGTAGAATTACTTCCAAAACTTTTTGTAGTTCCTTTAGAAACTGTAGTCCATGAACCTCTTTCTTTAAATTCTCCTAAATTACCATCTGCTGACCAATGACTGATAATAAATTGAGGAGTTCTATAAGTATGTAGAACTGAATTTGCTTTATAGCAATCTTGTGAATATAATTTTTGAGTTGAATTGGTTGTTTTTGTGACAGTTGTAGAATCTGGAGTTTTGTATTGTGCTAATGTTTCTTGTGCATAAAATATAGATGTCGCATCTGCAAATCCTAACATCAAAAACGAACTTAAAATTAATGTGATAAATAAATGTTTTATTATTTTCATATTATTCCTTTCTTAAATTAAAAATCATCCAACTACATTAACTAGTTATTAAATTTATTTTAAATATACTAGTTAACTTTATTCTATTAAATAATTTTAAAAATGTCAATATAGTTGCAATTATATTAATGAGTAATTTTTTTGTTTACAATTGTTTACACTACATTACTTCTATTTAATAAATAATATAATTAAAAAAACACTATTTGATTAGTGCATTTTTATTATTCTGGTAATACAAATATTTTTGAATAATTTTTAAGACTTATATTCTTAATTATATATTCTAAATCTTCATAAGTTATTTCTTTTATTGTTTTTATAGGTGAATAGTCAATATTTCCTCTTTCCATAATATCACTTGCAAGTTTAGAATTTATTCTAAAAATATTATCACTTGCAAACAATAATCCACTTATGCCTGTTTTTTTGCGACGATTAAATTCTTGTTCTTTTATATTTAAATCACTTAATTCTTCCATTAATAAATCAAAAACTTTTTCGGGATAGTTTGTCTCTGTATCTACGATTATTACTAAATGATCTTCAGCTTTTACTCCTGTAACATCAAATGTATCTGTTATTAGTTCTAAGTTTCTGAGTTCTTCTGTAAATAATGAAGTTGTTCCTATTTTAAGATCAACTGCATTTAATAGAACTTGATATATATCGTTTTCATTCATTTTTAGTTTAGTTATATTTATTTTAAAAGCTACTGCTAGTTTGGGTAAAGTAACATCCATTTTTATAATTTCTTCTTCTTTTTCTACTTTATCTGGTTCGTTTATTTTTATCATGTTATTATTTAATGATATTTTTTTAATTTTCCTTTTGTTCTCATGTTTTTCTATTACTTCCATAGTTTTTTCTGGATCAACATTTCCTGTTACAATGATAAACATGTTTGAAGGATGATAAAAAGTATTGTAACATGTATATAGGTTTTCTTTTGTAATACTATAGATACTTTCTTTAGTACCTATAGTTGGATATTTTAAAGGATGATTAATGAAAGTATTAAACATTAATCCTTCATACATTCTTGAGTAAGGATTATCTTGATACATTTTAATTTCTTGTTCAATTATTCCTTTTTCTTTTTGAACATTTGAATCGGTAAAATATGGTTCTTCTACATATTTTAATAGAAATTCAAGGTTTTCATAAAAAGCATTTGGTCCTGAAAATAAGTATGAAGTTTTACGGTTGCTTGTGTTTGCGTTACAGTTTGATCCACTTTCTTGAAAGAAATTGAATATATCAGTTTCACCTTCTGATTCGAACATTTTATGTTCTAGAAAGTGGGCAATACCAAGTGGAACTTTGACTTTTTCTTTTTCGTTAATTGGAATAAATTCGTTATTTATTCCACCATATTTTGTAGAGTAGGTAACGTAGGTGTTGTTTACATTTGAAAATGGAACAATATAAATTTGTAATCCATTATCTAATGTTTTTGAATACAGTTGTAAATCAATTCCTTGTATTTCTTTATTCTTCACTTGTTTTTCCTCCTTCTAAGAAGTATATTGTGTCTAGTTTTATTTTTTTATTTAAGTCTAAAATCATTTGTTTTGTAACTTTTTTAATATTTTCTTCTCTTTCATTTATTAAAGCATAATCTAAGTATTCATGTGCTTCATAAATACTTATTATTGATGATTGATTATCTTCTATTTCTTTTAAGGAAGCAATATATGTTGTTTTTGCTTGTTCTATTTCTCTTTCTGTGTAATCTCCTTTTGACATGTTTTTAATTTCCTTTTTAATTAGAGAAACTGTTTTTTTGAAGTCTTTTGCATTAATTCCAGCACTTATAACCATAAGGGAACCTAAACCAGAAAAGGTGCTTGAAACAGAATAGCATAAACTATTCTTTTCTCTTACGTTTTTAAACAATTTAGAGTCTGCTGTTCCTCCTAGAATAGAGTTATAGATAGGTAATGTATAAAGTCTTTCAAAGTTTGTTAAAGACATTAATTTAGCCCCTATTAATAGAATACTTTGATTAATATTTTTTTTGTCTTTTACTACTATAGGTAATGGTCTATATTTTTTATGTGTTATTATATGAGTTGTTCCTTGTGCTTTTAAGGTGTTTATTTGAAAGTTTTTTTCGATTATATTTTGCATTTCAGATTCGTTAAAATTTCCAACTACAAATATATCTATTAAATTATCATTTAGTAGTTCTTTATAATATTGATATAGTTTTTCGTTAGTTAGTTTTTCTAGGTCTTCAATATATCCTGTATTTTTATAATCTAACCCTGTATTTGGACATAAAGTTTGATATAAATTATTAAGTGCTAATTGATTTGGATTATCTTCATAAGAATTAATATCTTCAATAAGATAGTTATAAGCATTTTTATAAGATGTTTCATCAAATTTATTATCTATAATATTTGGATTAAAAATAAAGTCTAAAAAGAATTGGATGGTTTTTTCTGTCATTCCTGGTTCTGTGTAAGATTCTAAAAGGTAAACTAGATTAAATGAAAGAAGATGGTATGAACCAGAAATATTAGTGTTTGCTTCTATTCCGACATTATATAATTCTTCACTTTGTATATCTAGTAGTCTTTTTGTTTTAAACTTTTTTGTTGAATCAAGAAGTATTAATGATAGCATGTTACGAGTCACTATCTTTTCTTTATCCAATACAGTTTTAAAATTTATTTTTATTCTTACTTTTTTAAATTTATCTGTTTTAATAAAATGTATATTGTATGGTCGTTTGATTATTTTTTTATATTCCATTCTTCACCTCTTATAATAAACTATTAAATTTTTTCAATAGTTTTTCTTTTTCTTCTTCACTTAAAAATGAATGTTTAATGGCTTCTTTATTCATTTCTATGAAATCTTTTGTAGTAAAACCTAAGTTATCTCTTAATAGAATATATTCTCTAGTAAGAGTTGTATTAGATACTGTTCTATTGTCAGTATTTATTGATACTTTTACTCCTTTTAAGTATAGGTCTTTGATTGGATGATTTTTAATTTTAGAAACGACTTTTGTTTGAATGTTACTTGTAGGACATATTTCTAGAAGTATATCTTTTTCTTTTACAACTTCTATTAGTTCGTTTGATTCAATTATTCTTATTCCATGTCCTATTCTTTTAGTTCCAAATGAGATGGCTGCTGCTATTGAATCTGGTCCATCTGCTTCACCAGCATGAATTGTAAATGGTACTTCTTTTTCTTTTGCATATAAAAATAGGTCTTTGTAATCGCTAGTTTTATATAAACTTTCTGCTCCCGCTAAATCAACTGCGCATACTCCTTTATTTAAATAATGATGGGCTAGGTCTATTACTTTTTGATTTTCTTTTAATTCGGTACCTCTCATCATACATAATATAAGGTTAGTTTTAAGTCCAAGTCGGTTAAGTCCCATAATTACACTTTCAACTACTTCATACATATTCATATCTGGTGTAATGTGTTTTAAAGGTGCAAATCTAACTTCGGCGTAGATTACTCCATCATTTTTAAGATTTACTGTTAATTCATAAGCAATTCTTTCGAGATTTTTTTTTGAGTTCATTATTTTAACGGGTATATCAAATTTGGTAAGATATTCATTTAAGTTTTCACAATTTGATTTTAGACTCATCTGATATTGTAAATATTTATAGTCTTCGTTTAGTATTTCTGATGCTGTTTTTACATCAACTGAACCATCTAGGTGGACATGAAGTTCAACTTTAGGAAAACTATTCATAATTTTATGGCACTTTCTAATGCTAGTTCTATCATTTGGTTAAATGAGTTTTCTCTTTCTTCAGTTGTTAATTTTTGTCCATTTACTAAACTATCTGATACCGTTAATAAACATGATGCTTCAGTTCCTAAAACATGTGCATTATGAAACAAACTAAATGATTCCATTTCACATGCTAGACATCCATATTTTTCTTTTATCTCTTTAAAATTATCATTTTCTTTATAAAATACATCACTACTATGAATATTAGCAATAGAAACATGTAGGTTTTTTTGGTCTGCTGTTTCTTTTATATAAAAATTGATTTTATATGATGATTTTATTAGATTATCGTTACATCCGTTTTGTGTTTTAGCGTATGTTGATTCTGAATAACTGTCATTTACTAGTACTATGTCACGCAAATTCAAGTCATTCGAGTATGAGCCACATGATCCTACTCTTATAATGTTTTTAACGTTATAAAATTTATATAATTCATAAGAGTAAATACCCATACTAGGTATACCCATGCCTGATGCCATTACTGTTAGTTCATGTCCTTTATATTTTCCAGTATAGGCATATATTCCTCTTACATCACTTACTAATCTATGATCAGTAAGATATTTTTCTGCTATCATTTTAGCCCTTTTTGGGTCTCCTGGCATTATTACTGTTTCTTTTATATCTTCTTTATTTGCTTTATTATGTGGTGTCATAATTTCCTCCTTAGTATTATTCCCTAGAATAACCTAATTATTCTATATATTAAGAATATAATAATTTGAACTTATAGTCAATGAAAAGAGTTTAATTGTTAAAAAAATTGTATATATATCAAGTACTAATTTGATTAATTATTTTCTTTACTTTAAAAGTAGTATGAATAAAAAAATCTTATATTTTTTAGAATATAAAATTTATTTTAACGATTCTTAAATTTTGATTAATTTTTTTGTTTATAAGA
>JAVWTD010000032.1:0-13680 GCA_036667875.1 Bacilli bacterium | reverse complement strand
ATTAGTTTTTTTCTATTCTAAAAAAAGCCAAAAAAAAACAGCAATTATGCAGCTTTCTTTAAAGTTCTTAATTCTCTTGCAGTCATTACTACAGTCTCACCATTATCTAATTTAACTCTTTGATAATTAGGTTTTTGAGCATGTCTTGTAGCATTTAAAGCATGTGATCTTTTATTTCCAAATAATGGAGTAGTATTTGTTACTTTTTTAGCCATTATAGTTTCCTCCTAACAATTTTATAATTGGTTCCTCGCTTAATAACTTTATCATAAAAATTATGTAAAGTCAAATATTTGTGTGTAATTATTAAGTTTTTTTTCTAATTATTGATAATTGATTCAATTTCATAAAAAATATGTTAAAATTGAATTGTAACGGGGGCGAGGTATATGTATACACCACTATATATTAAAACAAACAATTCCATATTGTCAAGTATAATCAAAATTGATGAACTAATAAATTATGCTAAAACACTAGGATTAAAATCTCTTACCATAACAGACGACTCAATGTATGGCACAATTGATTTTTATAAAGCATGCATTAAAGAAAACATTAAACCAGTAATAGGTCTAGAAATAGAATATAACGGCAAGGTAGTCCTCTATGCCTCAAATAAAGAAGGATATAATAACCTTATAAAACTATCAACCATAAAAACAGAAAAACAACTAGACCTAAACGACTTAAAAGAACACTCTAAAGGATTAATATGCATACTACCAAGTACCTCAAGAAATAATTATGAAACACTAAAGAATATTTATGAAGACACATATAACTCATACAGAACCCCAAAAGAGAGATGTGAAAATTCAGTCTTCATGAATGAAATATTATACCTAAAAAAAGAAGAAGAAGAATACCTACATTACCTCCTAGCAATAAAATATGGAAAAAACGTAAACGATATAAAAATAGAAACTAAAAACAACTATCTAGTAAAACCAGAAAAACTTAAAAGCCTTCCCGAAGAAGACCTAAAAAGAAACGAAGAAATCATAAATAAATGTAACTTAGAAATAGGTCACACCGAAAACTTATTAATTAAAGTAGACTGTGAAGACTCCTTCAAAGAACTAAAAAAAGAATGCATAAAAGGAATGAAAAGACTCTTTGGAAATACTGTTAATAAAGTTTATGTCGAAAGACTAAAACATGAACTAGAAGTAATCAATAAAATGGGGTTCTGTGATTATTTTCTAGTAGTAGCTGATTTTATAAATTACGCTAAGAATAATAATATTTATATAGGACCAGGAAGAGGTTCAGCAGCAGGCTCCCTAGTAGCGTACCTACTTAATATAACTCAAATTGATCCAATAAAATATAATTTATTTTTTGAAAGATTCTTAAATATAGAAAGAAAAACAATGCCAGATATAGATGTTGACATCGAAGACTCTAAAAGAGAAGAAGTATTAAAATATTGTATAAATAAATATGGAATAAAAAGAGTCGTACCAATTATAGTCTTTGGAACAATGAAAACAAAACAAGCCATAAGAGATGTTGCAAGAACAATGGGACTAGATCAAAACACAGTAGAATACATTTCAAAACGACTAAACTCAGAACTAACAATCAAAGAAAACTTAGCAAAAAATGAAGAGCTTCAAGAATACATAAGACTAGATAAACAACTAATAAAACTTTTTGAAGTAGCATCTACTTTTGAAAATCTTAAGAGAACAACATCAGTCCACCCATCAGGCGTTATAATGTCCTCAGTTGACATAGATACAGTAGTACCTCTTGATAAATCCCATAAAGACTTCTATACAACTTCCTTTGATATGACTTATCTTGAAGAACTAGGACTTTTAAAAATGGACTTCCTATCCTTAAAAAACTTATCAACAATTCATAATATTATTGATGATATTGATAATGGGATAACCCTTGATAATATCCCAGACAATGATAAAGAAGCACTAGAGATATTTGAAAACGTAGACACAATGGGAATATTCCAATTTGAAGGAGAAGGAATGACAAAATTCTTAAGAAAGTTTAGACCAAACACATTTGAAGACATCTTTGCCGCTATTGCCTTATATAGACCAGGTTCAATGAACTTTATAGACACCTATATAAATAGAAAACAAGGAAAAGAAAAAATAAATTATATTGATAAATCACTTGAAACAATTCTAAAACCAACTTATGGAGTAATAATCTATCAAGAACAAGTTATGCAAGTAGCCCAAATATTTGCAGGATATAAAGCAGGGGAAGCAGACCTTTTAAGAAGAGCAATGAGTAAAAAGAAAGAAAGTCTAATACTAGAACAAAAAGAAAAATTTATAAGTCAAAGCATAAACCAAGGACACAGTAAAGAACTCTCAAACGAAGTATACGAAATGATTTTGAAATTTGCATCTTACGGCTTTAACCGAAGTCACTCAGTAGCCTATTCCTTAGTTGCATATAAACAAGCATACCTTAAAGCTCACTATAGACCATATTTTATGAAAAACCTATTAAATTCAACATCAGTAACCGATATTAAAATAAAAGATTATATATATGACCTTAAAAATCATGGAATAAAACTTATCCTTCCAAATATAAATTATAGTGGTTTACAGTTCACTGTAAAGGACAACACAATAATATATCCTTTAAACGGAATAAAAGGAGTAGGAATAAATGCATGCCTTACTATTATAAAAGAAAGAGAAAAACAAGAATTTAAAGATATATTTGATTTCTTTAAAAGATGTTATAGTAAATCAGTTAATAGAAAAACAATTGAAAACTTAATTTTAGCAGGAGCATTTGATTCATTTTATAACCGTAATACTTTAATGTCAAACATCGAAGAATTAGTTAATTATGGAGAAGTAAGTGATGGGTTAGACTTTGATATAACACCAGAATTAATAATAAAAGAAGAATATAGTACCAAAGACTTACTAGACTTAGAACTTGAAGTAATAGGGTTCTACCTATCAAAACACCCTGTAACAGAATATATCAATCAAACCCACACCCAACTATCAAATTTAATCAAAGGAAAAACTGCAAAAACAGTAGTATTAATAGATAGAATAAATGAAATAACAACCAAGAAAAATGAAAACATGGCTTTCTTAACAGGATCAGACGAACAAAACACAATAGAACTCGTTATGTTTCCATCAACATATAAAGAAAATAAAGAATTAAGAATAGGAAACATAGTAGAAGTAAATACAAAAGTAGACCTAAGAAATGAAAAATTACAATTAGTTATAAATGATTTAAAAGTATTGAGTTAATACTTAAAATATAATATAATGTTAAGGAAAGGAAGGAAATTTACTTTGGAAGAAATATTATTAGAAACAGAAATGAATATGCAAAATGCGATTCAAACATTAGAAAAAAGATTAACAAGCATTAGAGCAGGAAGAGCAAATCCAGCAATATTAGATGGAGTTATGGTAAACTATTATGGAGCACCAACACCATTAAAACAACTTGCAACAATTTCAATACCTGAAGCACGTCAATTAATGATAAAACCATTTGACAGATCAAGCTTAAACTTAATAGAAAAAGGTATATTTGAAGCAAATGTTGGGTTAACACCAAATAATAATGGAGAAGTAATAATCTTAAACATACCAATTTTAACAGAACAAACTAGAAAAGATTATGTTAAACAAGCAAAACAAATAACAGAAGATGCTAAAATTGCCTTAAGAAACATAAGACAAGACGCAAATAATGAAATAAAAAAAGGAGAATTTCCTGAAGATTTACAAAAAGATGCAACAGCAGAAGTTCAAGAATTAATTACTAAATATAATAAAATAGTAGAAGAAAAATTTAAAATAAAAGAAACTGAATTATTAACTGTATAATTTCAGTTTTTTTCACATTAAATAAAACTATCCTCTATAGACTTTAAAAACATATTTTGTTATAATTATTTTAAACCAAAGCGAGGTGAGATGATGCTAAAAAAATTAATCTTTTTATTAACAGTTGCTCTTCTTACACTTATTATTATTGTAATAGGAATAAATGTAACTATTATAACAAGTACAAGAAAGAAAATAGTTGATCCATCATCTTTAAAAGATGCAAAAAAAGACGCTATAGTTGTTCTTGGAGCAAGCGTATACGCTAATAAAACCCCAAGCCCAATGTTAGAAGATAGAATTTTAAAAGGTATTGAATTATACAAAACAAATGCAAGCAGTAAACTATTAATGAGTGGAGACCATAAAAGTAAATACTATGACGAAGTAAACGTCATGAAAAACTACGCAAAAGAATTAGAAGTCCCATCCAATGATATCTTCATGGATCATTATGGAGTAGACACTTATGAAAGTTTATATAGAGCAAAACATATTTTTAAAGCAAATAAAATAATAATAGTAACTCAAGAATATCACCTCTATAGAGCACTCTACATAGCAGATAAACTTGGACTAGATGTAGTAGGGGTAAAAGCCAAAGAAAAGAGTTATAAAGGTCAAATAAATAGAGAATTTAGAGAGATTCTAGCAAGAGTAAAAGCCTACTTTAACACCAATATAAAAGCAGAATCAAAACACAAAGGACAAACCATACCAATTACAGGAAATGGAGATATAACTAATAATTAAATATAAAAAATATAATTTAAATTAATAAATATGTTATAATACTAATAGGAAGGATGAATATTATGTTAGGTCGTAAAAAAGAACACAGTAATGAACTAGATATAAAAGGATTAAACTCAGTAATTGAAATATCAAGAAGAGTTTTAAAAGTAATATATATAATGGCTTTAATAGCAGCCACTTATATATTTATAAGAATAGGAAAAGAATTAAACATTTTTAATGGAATACTAATAATATTAAAAATAGTAAGCCCATTATTTATAGGGATGATTATAGCGTGGTTATTTAATCCAGCCGTTACTTGGCTACAAAAAAAAGGAATAAGAAGAACACTAGCAACCTTTCTAGTATACTTCATATTAATAACAGGAATAGGATTATTCTTAACAGCCTTAATACCATCACTATATGTACAAATAAATGAATTTGTAGGAGCACTTCCTTCAATTTACTCATCATTAAAAGAATGGTTTGATAACATTTTCGATTCATTTAACAAATTTAATTCTTTTGATACCGTAGCATTAGAAAAACAAATACTAGAAAAAATAACAACATTCAGTACAAACTTCGCAGAAAGTCTACCTGAATTAATCTTAGGTATTTTATCATCTTTATTATCAGGAGTTGGAACAATCTTAGTAAGTTTAGTAATTGGATTCTTCCTATTAGTAGGATTTGAAAATACAGACGCCGTAATCGGTTTCTTACCAAGAAAAATCCAAGAAATAACACAAGGACTATTAAATGCCGTAGATACAGCATGTAGAAGTTTTGTAACAGGATCAATTCTTGACTGCCTATTTATATTTGTAATCTCATCAATTGGATTATATTTTGTAGGCTTAAAAGCACCACTTTTATTTGGACTATTTTGTGGAATCACAAATATCATTCCATATCTTGGACCATATATTGGTGGAGTACCAGCTGTTATTGTAGGATTTAGTCAAGGAGTAACAACAGGAATATTAACTCTTATAGTAATTGGAGTTATTCAATTACTTGAAGGAAACCTATTACAACCAATTATATTATCTAAAACAACAAAACTACACCCAGTAACAATCATGCTTGGTTTGTTAGTATTTGGATATTTCTTTGGAATAACAGGAATGGTAATTTCAACACCACTGATAGCTGCATTTAAAGCAATAGTATTGTATTTAGATAAAAAATATGATATATTAAATTTCAATTAAATCAATGACGAAGAAAAGTAAAATTAGAATTATTTATAGAGAACTAATGTTAGGTGGAAATTAGTAATAATATAATTTGAAAGCCCCTTCTAAGAGGATGAAAACATCCCGGGTATTACTATACTCGTTATCAAAATTAAGTAAAATTAGGATGGTACCACGGCTCTTTCGTTCCTAGAATGAGGCGTGGTTTTTCTTTAAATAAAGGAGGATATATGGAATTCATTAATAAAAACCCTAAAATATTTATAATAAGTGGCAAAGCCGGAAGTGGCAAAAATACCGTAGCTAAAATAATAGCAGAACAAAAAAAGAACACAATCAACCTAGCGTATGCAACACCACTAAAAGAATACGCAAAAAATATATCATCATGGGATGGAACCGAAGAAACAAAACCAAGAGAACTAATTCAAAATCTTGGAGTAGAACTAATAAAAACAAAAATAGATAATAAAATGCTAATAAAAAGAATAATTGAAGATATAAAAGTTTACTCATATTTTTTTGAATGCATCACCATATCAGATGCAAGATTCCCAGAAGAAATAGAAGAAATAGAAGAAAACTTTGAAAATACAACATCCATAAGAGTTAATAGAAAAAGAGATCATCTAACAGAAAAAGAAAAAAAACACTCAACAGAAACAGCCATGAACGATTATAATAAATATGATTTTATAATTGATAATAACAACACTTTAGAAGAATTAAAAAAGAAAGTATTAGAGGTAATAAAAAATGTATAAAATAATAGCAGTTGTAGGAATGTGTGGAAGTGGTAAATCAGTAGCAAGTGAATACTTTATAAAAAAAGGATATAAAAGCGTTTACTTTGGTGGAGTAACCATGGAAAAACTAAAAGAAGAAAACAAAGAAATAAACCCAGAAAATGAAAAAGAAATGAGAGAAAGACTAAGAAAGATTCATGGAATGTCAGCATACGCTAAAATCCTTTTACCTAGAATATTAGAATATAGTAAAACATCAAATGTAGTACTAGATGGACTTTATTCATGGGATGAATTAAAAGTTTTAAAGGATTATTTTAAAGATACATTAACAGTAATATGTATAGTAGTAAATAAAAAAAATAGATATGAAAGACTTGAAACAAGAGAAATTAGACCCCTAACAAAAGAAGAAGCAAACAATAGAGATATAAACGAATTAGAAAACCTAGCAAAAGGTGGACCAATTGCATTTGCAGACTATTTTATTCTTAATAACGGAACACTTGTAGAATACGAAAATGAACTAAAAAAAATAGAAACAGACATATTTAAGGAGGCATAATTATGAATTTAAAAGATTTATATATAAATTATTTCATTAGTAAAGGACACAAACAAATTCCATCAAGCCCAGTTGTGCCAGAAAATGACCCATCAGTATTATTTAATACAGCCGGTATGCAACCCCTTATTCCATACCTTATGGGACAAAAGCACCCCTATGGAACACGCCTAGTAGACTATCAAAAATGCATAAGAACTAACGATTTAGATGAAGTAGGAGATAAAACTCATCATACATTCTTTGAAATGTTAGGAAACTGGAGTCTAGGAGATTATTTTAAAGAAGAAAGTATTTCATATAGCTTTGAATTTCTAACAAAAGAATTAAATATTCCCGTAGAAAAACTAGCAGTAACTGTTTTTGAAGGAAACGAAGATATTCCAAGAGATGAATTTTCGGCAACATGTTGGAAAAAGTTAGGAATCAATGAAAAAAAAATAGCCTACCTAGGAGTGGAAGACAACTTTTGGATTGCTGGAACAACAGGACCATGTGGTGGAGATACTGAAATATTTTATTTTAGAAGCAACGAAAAAGTACCCGACTTTTATGATCCAACAGACAACCGTTGGGTTGAAATTTGGAATAATGTATTCATGGAATTTAATAAAGATGAAAACGGAAAAGTAACTGAATTACCTAAAAAAAATGTCGACACAGGAATGGGTTATGAAAGAGTAGTAGCTGTTCTTGAAGGAGTAGATGATAACTACCAAACAAGCGTTTGGAAAGATATAATCAAAAAAGTAGAAAAAGTTTCAAACAAATCTTATATAGGAAATGAAGTAAGTATGAGAATAATAGCAGACCATATAAGAACAGCCGTATTTATTTCATCAGATTACGCAGGCATAAAACCATCAAACACAGACCAAGGATATATTCTAAGAAGACTAATAAGAAGAGCCATCAGACACGCTAAAAAACTAGAAATTGATATATCAGGTAATTGGGAACAAGAAATAGCCCAAACAGTCATAAATGAATATAAAAAGTATTATAAAGAAATAGAAGAAAATGAAGAAAAAGTACTAGAAATTTTAAAAAATGAAAAAATAAAATTTAACCGAACACTAGAAAAAGGACTAAAAGAATTTGAAAAAATAACTTCACAATATAAAGGAAATATTTTAGATAAAGACAATGCCTTTAAACTATTTGACACCTATGGATTTCCTATTGAATTAACAGAAGAACTAGCAAAAGAATTAAATCTTAGTGTTGACATCAAAGGCTTTAACGATAAATTTAAAGAACACCAAGAAAAATCAAGAGCAGGTGCAAGCGAAAAATTCAAAGGAGGACTAGCAGGAACAGGTGAAATGGAAGTAAAATACCATACAGCAACACACCTATTAAATGCAGCCCTAAAAATAGTAGTAGATAAAAATGTTCATCAAAAAGGAAGTAATATCACAAGTGAAAGAATGCGTTTTGACTTTAGTTGTGATAATAAACTAACAGATGAACAAAAAAAACAAACAGAAGACCTAGTTAATAAATGGATAAATGAAGCAATACCAGTAACAGCTGTTGAAATGAAAAAAGAAGAAGCTATATTATCTGGTGCTGAATGTATGTTTATTGATAAATATCCAGATATTGTTACCGTTTATTCAATTGGTAATATTTCTAAAGAATTATGTGGAGGACCACATGTTAAAAATACAAGCGAACTTGGAAAATTCAAAATCAAAAAAGAAGAAGCAAGTAGCGCAGGAGTTAGAAGAATAAAAGCAACTCTTGAAGACTAAAATACATTAACACAAGTTAGTGTCTTTTTTTTAACTACATACTATAAATATTATTTAATACATGGTATAATAAAATAAAAGTAGGGATAAAATGAAATGTAATAAATGTGGAAATAACGTTTACGGTAATATTTGTAATAACTGTGGAGAACATTTAAAAATAATCAATTTTGGTAATACTGATGAAGTAATAAAAGAAAAAAATGAATATATAAATTTAGTAATAAAAGCAATTATCATTACATCTTTATTAGTATTTATTACTTTAATATGTCTAGGATTTTATAATCTATCAGTTTGTTCAAAAAAAGAATATATAAAATTTAGTGAAGAAAAAATACCAACTATTTATAAAATAATAGGACTAAAAGAAGTAAAATCATATAAAATAACAAAAAATAAAGGAAGAATAAATTACAATGTAAGTGACTTTACCGAAAAAGAACTTCAAAATTATTTAAATTCCCTATATAAAATAAATTATGTTGAATTTGAAACAAACGATTCAACCATTGGATTAGTAAAGAAAACTAACCAACTTGGAATGATAGTTGAAATACTTATAAGTAGTAATAAAGGAGAATTAATACTCGAATATAATTATAAAGAAGACTCTTTAAAAAACTATAAAACAGTCGGTAATATTAAAGTTGGAAATGACAATCTAGGATATCTAAGTATCCCAGGAAACTATGAATCCCTAAAAAACAAAAACGAAGAAATAGTATATCAAAACTCTTTAAATAAAAAAGAGATAATAATAGTAACACACGAATCAGAAAAATCATTAAATGAATACACACTCACCCTACTAAATAAATTTTTAGAAAATGGAGCCGAAAATAAAAAAACCAACATAACAATATATAACAACAAAGGATATCAAATAGATTCATTTTTTCATAATTATCATATATTAAGAAAGACTTGGATATATATAGATGAATTGAACAATATATACAATATAAGAATAGAAAGCGATAATTACGAATCAAAAATTTTCGGAATAATCTATTCATATACTAAAAGCAAATAAAAAGATTGATAAAAACCAAATAAAATGGTAAAATATAAATATATTTGATAGAGGTGGAAAAAATGGACGAAACAAAAATATTTAACAAAACTGAAATCGATGATGCACTAGTAGCATCAACTATTAAAGAAGTATGTACTGCACTTGAAGAAAAAGGATACGATCCAATTAACCAAGTAGTAGGATACTTAATAAGTGAAGATCCAGGATATATTTCAAACTTCAAAGATGCAAGAAATAAACTAACTAAAATTGAAAGAACTAAAATAATGGAAACACTCTTAAAAGAGTTTATTAAATAATGCGTTATTTAGGGTTTGATTTAGGTACAAGAACATTAGGAATTTCTTTAAGTGATGAAACCAAAACAATTGCAACCGGTTTAACAACACTTAGATTTCCTGATAGTGAATATGACTCAGTAATTGATGAAGTAAAAAAAATTGTTAATGATTATAAAGTAGAAAAAATCATTTTAGGACTACCAAAAAATATGAATAATACAATAGGAGAAAGAGCTTTAACAACTTTAGAATTTAAAAAAACTTTAGAAAAAAACTTAAATATTGAAGTGTGTATGCAAGATGAAAGATTATCAACCGTATCAGCTCATAACTATCTATTAGAAGCCAATCTTTCAAGAAAAAAAAGAAAAAAAGTAGTAGACAAAATGGCTGCTAATATAATATTACAAACATATTTAGACTCACATGAAAGGGAGATAAAAAATGGAAGAAAAAATGACATTTAACGCTGTAAACAGCGAAGGAAAAGAAGTTCAATGTGAAGTATTATTCACATTTGAATCAGATGAAACAAAGAAAAATTACATGGTATATACAGATAACACTGTAGATGAAACAGGAAACATTAGAGTATATGCATCAATTTATGACCCAGAAAAAGAAGCTAGTGAATTATTACCAATTGAAACAGACGCAGAATGGAAAATTATTGAAACTATTTTAGAAGAAATTCAAGCAGAAGTAAAGGAAAATAAAGCAAGCGGTGAATAAACCTTGCTTTTTTTAAAGTATGAAAAAAGGACATTTAATAATTACAATACTAGTAATAGTAATATCATTATTTCTTGCAATATCATTAATAGTTTATAAAAATAATATAGCTGCTGTATCCAAAAATAACGAAAAAGTTGAATTTGAAGTAATGGAAAATCAAACATTTTCAACATTAGGGAATTCACTTTATAAAAGTAATCTAATTAAATCAGAATTATTTTATAAAATTTATATAAAATTAAATAATCCAGGAGATATTCAAAAAGGTACATACATACTAAACAAAAATATGGACCTAGAAGAAATCATAAAATCATTAAGTAAAGGATCAAACTTCAATCCAAACTTAGTTAATATTACTTTTAAAGAAGGACTAAACATAAGAGAAATAGCCCAAATAATATCAGAAAATACTAACAATAAATATGAAGATATAATAAATAAAATAAATGATAAAGAATACATAAAAACATTAATTACAAAATATTGGTTTTTAGAAGACATAATATTAGATTCAAGAATTTATTATCCCCTAGAAGGATATCTATTCCCAGAAACTTATCAAATTGATAAAACTTTTAAAATTGAAAAAATATTAGAAACGTTATTAAACCACACAAACAAAATTTTATCTAGCCATAAAGAAGAAATCCAAAATAGTAAATATTCAGTTCATCAAATTATTACACTAGCAAGTATAATTGAACTTGAAGCAGGAAACTCAAACGACCGAAAAGGAGTAGCAGGAGTATTCTATAATCGCCTAGAAGGAAACTGGAGTTTAGGAAGTGACGTTACAACATATTATGGATCAAAAATAGATGATTTTAAATATAGTTTAACCTTTAACGAACTAAACGACTGTACTAACTCATATAACACAAGATGTAAGTCACTTATCGGTCTTCCTGTAGGTCCTATTTCCAATCCAGGAAAAGAATCTATTGAAGCATCCATTGCACCAACTAAACACGATAACTACTATTTCGTAGCAGACTGTAACGGAAAAACTTATATGAATAAAAATGCAAACGGACACAACGCAACAATTAATAAATTGAAAGCAGAGGGAAATTGGTGCGTATAGAAGAACTAGAAGAATACGCAAGAAAATTCAATATTCCAATAATGGAACCCGAGGGGATTGCATTTTTAACCAACTATATTGAAAATAACAATATAGAAAAAATATTAGAAATAGGAACCGCTATAGGTTACTCCGCTATAAAAATGTGCATGATAAACGATTCAATAACTGTAACAACAATTGAAAGAGACAAAGAAAGATATGATTTAGCCATAGAAAATATAAAAAAATTCAACCTACAAAATAGAATAACTGTAGTTTATGGAGATGCCCTAGAAGTCCAAATTAAAAACAACTTTGATTTAATATTTATTGACGCCGCTAAAAGTCAATCAATAAAATTCTTCACAAAATATGAAAAAAACTTAAATCAAAATGGAACCATAATAACTGATAACATTAACTTTCATGGACTAACTTTCACAAAAGACAAAATAGAAAGTAGAAATGTAAGACAAATGATAAGAAAAATACACAACTATTTAGATTGGTTAAAAGAAAATAAAGACTATAAAACAAACTATGAAAACATAGGAGACGGTCTAACAATATCAAAGAAAATTTCTTAAAGGAAGTATTTTATAAATTACTTCCTTTTTTTGTATAAAAAACATTATTTTTGCACATATTTAAAATAGAATAGAGGAAAAAATATGAAAATAAAAAAATTAATAATATTCTTATTAGTGGGTATAGCCTTTTTCTTATTAATAACAAGCGTAATGAAATATTTTAATATAAAAGACTTAAATGAAAACATGACAAGACTAGTCCATGAAATAGAAGGAAAATGCAAAAGTGAACAACTAAAAGATAAACAAGAACCCTTAATATACATGTTTAACCATGAAGGAATAACCCCAAACATAGAAACAAACTTTAAACTACCAAATAAGGGAGTCATAGTCTTAAATGAACAATGTCAAACTAAAATGAGTGTAACAAACGAAAAATATGTCTTTTACAAAGATTATGATGAAAATCTAGTAAAATATAAAGAAGGAAAAGAAATAGAAGATTTAAAAAGTGACTTTTTTATTAATGGAACAGAAATATATTTTGATCCAATAAAAGGTAAAGTCTGTAAAAATTATGAAATCAGTTCAAGCACAACAGAAAATAAAACAGGATGCATGAAATGGTACACATTCAATGACATAAACAAAAGAGACGAAATAAATCTAATATTAGACCATAACACAACAGGCTTAATTGAATGGAATAAAACAGGTAAAAATATAGAAGGACCAAAAGAAGAATTAAACTTATTAGTAAGCGAAAACAAATGGACTGTAACCCCACGACTTATAACTGCAGAAGAAGTATCATATATCACAAGAAATAATCAATTTGATATTTTACAATCAACCAAAGATAACTGGTATTATCTAGAAACAAACAGTCAAGCAACTGTAAACACAAAAAAATATAGTTGGCTTCATGATAGAACTAGTAAAACATGCAAAGAAAAAGGATGCCTTAATAATTCCGTAGGAGTACCAGAACTTCAAGGATATTGGACATCATCAAAAACAGCAAAAAATGACACTGATGCATGGGCTATAACTAATGGAAAACTAGAGAGTATGGATGTAGATACCAAAACATTCTTTGGAATTAGACCCGTTATAACTATTAAAAAAAATCTCATCAATAAGAGCCTTTAGACTCTT
>JAVWTD010000031.1:0-14485 GCA_036667875.1 Bacilli bacterium | reverse complement strand
TCAATTAAAAAAAAGATAGAATACTATCTTTTCTTTATAAATTTTTTTTGAATATCTTGAAATTTTTCTGTTTCTAATGGAAATCCATATAATATTTTTAAAGTCGCCGACATATTTTTATAGTCTTTTTTTTCTATTAATTCTTGTTCACAGTAATTAGTTCCAAGAATTTCATTTATTGTTTGTTGAGGGCTTTTAATTTTATTATTTATAATTTTGTATTGTGATAAATATTTTAATATTGATGTATTGTTTGTTTTTATATTTAATCTAAGTGATGTTTTAACTGTTTCTAAAGATGATATTAGGTTTGCATTATATTCGGTTATAAAGTCGTTATGATTATTTTTATAAACATTATAATTAGCGTTTGTATAAAAGATATTTTCTGCTAATGTTTCTTTTATTAATTGGTTTTTTGTTGTTTTTATAATTTTACATTGTTTAGCGTGTTGCAATTCATGTAATATAAACCATAAAATATTTAAGTTTTCATTTTCAAACCATTTTAATTTACTATTTAAGATTTCTTCTTTATTTATTATAACTTCTTTTTTTAATGTAGAATAACTGGTTGGTAAAGTTTTATCTATTTTAAAGTTATTAATTGATGATTCTAGTTTGTAAGTATTTATATAATATTCTATTAATTCTAATATTTTATCATCTTTTATTATTTTACCTTCTTTTAGAATAAATAAGTCCATATTAAACCTCCTAATTCAAGTAAGATTTTACATCGCTTTGGGCATTTGATAGTCTATAAATTTTTTGTTCTTCTGTGTAACCGACTGGAAATCCATAACTTAAAATTTCATAGCCATTAAGATCTTCATAATTACTGTCAGTTATTATATCAAATGTTTCTTTTGTTTTGGCGGTTTTTTCATAAAAAGTGCTAACTGGTGAGTTTTTTATGTATGATCCTTCGTCTGTGGAATAATTTTTAAAATATAATTCTTGTAAAAGTCTTATATAGTTTGGATTATTTATGTATATATTTCTTGGTGAATTATTGTAAATTTCATCAAATAATTCATTATATTGTGGATACATAGTTTTAAATTCATTCATAAGTGAAATAATATTTGTATAACTATTAAAGTTGGCATTGTATTCTAAAGGACATGATGTATAGAATTGTGTTCCTATAATTCCTTTTTGTTTTATAACAAATTCTCTAACGTCTACAAGTAGTTGTTTGATTAGTGGATTTGCTTCTTTATTTCCTTCCATTATTTGAATTTGTTCAACATGTGTAAGTTCATGTGTTAATGTTGATAATATTAAGAAGTTAGCTTTTAATAGTTTCAATGTGTCTGTAGTTTTTCCACAGATATTTTGTAGTATTTCTTGGTCTTTTATTAATTTTTCATAGTTTATTACTATTTCTTTTTTGGCTGGTGTATATATTGCGTTATTCATTCCAACATTACCAAATATTGGTGTATTTATTATATTTTCATCTTTTAAATATTCTTTAACAAATGATACCATATAATCTTTTGATATTAATTCTCCATTTTCAATTACTTGTTCAAGTTCTTTTATTGCTTCCATAATGTACTCCTTTTACTTAATAAATTTTTCTATTTCTTCACAACTAGCGGGGAATCCATAAAGGATTCTTTCGTTAGGTGTTAAGTTTTTATAATCATAGTCTGTTAGTGATTGATTTGTTATATCGACATATCTTTCTATTATTGATTTGTCTCTATAGGCGTAATCGATATATTTGTTTATTCTTGATTTTATATAATCTTTATTAGGAATTATATTAAATACATCGTTATTTTGTATTATGTTGTTCATATAAATATTTGCTTCCATTTCTGCATTATACTCATGACTTATATCAATTTCATTAGCAGTGTATAATTGTTTTAGAATTTTTAATGATTCTTCTCTTCTTCTATCATATTTTGAATATTGATTTCCTAACAAATTATTGTTGTCTGTTAATATTTTTTTTATGCATTCCTCTTTAATATTATCTCCTTTTATTATTGAGTCATGATAAACATGATTTAATTCATGTAAAATAGTAATAATAATTTCAATATTTGTTATTAGAAGTTCTTCTTTTGTTAGTTGATAAACACTATTTTTTTTAAATTTTTGTAAACTTTTATTAATGCTGTTTGTTGTATATAAGGTCATTGTTTTATTGCCAAATGAACCGGTACAGTCTATTTCATTTTGAGCACAAGTGTTTTTGAATTTCACTTCTTTAAGTTGTTTGTTTGAGTTATTGGCCATTACATAATTGTATATAAATTCTCTTTTAAAATATATATCAATAAACTTATTAGTTGATACAACATTTTCAAATTGTTTTACTAGTTCTTCTTCCATGCATAAGCCTCCTCATTAGTGGAGCCTTATTATATCACTTTTTTTAAAAGTGTCAAATTTACGTGAAATAAAAAAAACAATTATTTTATAAAATAATCATTTAATTCTTCGTTTGTTACATTATCTAGATTTAATATTTTTTCTTTTGTTTTTTGATTTATTGGAAATCCATAAAGAATTCTATCATGTTCACTCATTAATCGGTAGTCTTTACACATTTTAAGTTCTCTTAATCTGTCTGATTCTTTTGTTATATTAAGGTATTTTTCTACTGGTGATAGTCTTCTTGTTTTTTCTAGAGTGTATGCTATATCCATTATTGCTTTTTGGATTTTTATATTATGCTTGATATTTTTTAATTCTTCTATGTTTGTATTGTCACATATTTTTTTGAATTCAAATTTAGATTCTATTTCTGCATTATATTCTACTGGAATAATATTGTGAAAGTTTGTGTACATTGAAAAATTATTCATCATAAATTCATTTGAACTTATAAATATTTTAGAAACTAAATTGTCTTCTTTTAATTTGCTATCTTGTTTAGCGTGTATTAATTCATGTAAAAATAAATTTGTAATATGTGAGTTTATGTTTACAAGTGTTTTAAAAGTTATTTGGTTAAAGTCCTGTGTGGAGTTTTTAATTATATTATTTATTATTTCTGACACATTAAAATATATTTCTTTTAGTTCTGTATCATAGTTCATGTTATGTCCTTTAAAGGATGTTAGGTTAACTTTATTTAATGAATCATTTATGTTATTTTCTTCTACAAATTCTTTTGCTAGTTCTATTATATAGTTTTCATCTACCATTTTATTTTCTTTTAAGTATTTTTCGTATATCATTTTATCTCCCCTTTTGTATTATCTATTATACACAAAAAAAATGATTAATCAAATTAGTCATTTTCTTTTAATATTTCTATTACTTTTTTCTTGTCGTTGAAAGGTATTCTTTCTTTACCTTTTATTATAAATTCTTCATGTCCTTTTCCAAGGATAAGGAGTATGTCGTTTTCTTCAAGGTAACTTATTGCCGTCTTTATTGCTTGTCCTCTATCTAGTTCGATTATGTAATTTGAGTTTTTATTTCCTAAGAGCATGTCATCAACTACTTGGATAGGTTCTTCATCGTGTGGATCATCTATTGTTATTATGGCTTTTTTTACGTTTTTAAGGACTAATTGTGTCATTATTGGTCTTTTAGTTCTATCTCTTGAACCTGTACAACCAAATACAACGTAAATATTATTTTTACAGACTTTTTTTACTGTTTCTAATACTTTATTTATAGCGTCTGGTGTGTGTGCGTAGTCTACAATTATTGAATTGGTTTTATTAATTATCATATCCATTCTTCCTGGAGGACATGTTAAGGAAGGTATTACTTTTATAATGTCTTCTTTTTTTATTCCCATTTTTTCAAGTACTACTATATCTGACAATAAATTATATACATTGTAGTCTCCAAGTAGTGGTGAATTATAGGTGTTTCCATTTACTTCAAAGGTTGTTCCTGTATGAGTATAGGAAACATTAGATACTTTATAATCTCCTCCTTTAAAGCCATAATAAAGGGTGTTTTCTTTTACAAAATATTTTTTATATTCATCATCGAAGTTTAAAACTGCTATTCCATTATCTTTTAATTGATTAAAAAGAATGGTTTTGGCTTTAGCATAATTTTCCATTGTTTTATGGTAATCTAAATGGTCTTGTGTTAAATTTGAGAATACGGCATAATCAAATTTTATTCCTTGTAGACGACCACCATCTAATCCTTGGCTTGACGCTTCTATAGCCATTACTTTATATCCTTTGTCGTATGCGTTTATTATTAAATCATACATGTCGCATACGTCTGGGCTTGTGTTTGGTAAGTCTTTTACTTTATCGGATAAATAGTATCCTATAGTTCCTATGTATCCACATTTTATTCCCATTTTATTTAGGGCATCATGTATTAAATAAGCACTTGTGGTTTTTCCGTTTGTTCCGGTATATCCGATTATTGTCATTTCATCAATATACTTATTATAGTGTTCTTTTAAGTAATTGTTTAGGTATACTCTAGTGTCTTTTACTATTTCATAGTCAATACTATAATTACCTTCATCCATTACAATTAGTTTTGTTGCACCTAGGCTTATTGCTTTTTCTATGTAGTCATGTCCGTCGCTTTCAATGCCTCTTAGGGCTACAAATATGTCTCCTGGTTTAATTTTTCTTGAGTCTGCTTTAATATTTATCATTTCTAATCACCTGCTTTTATTATACACTTTCTATTTATATTTTTTAACATTTATTACTATATTGTCTTTTTTTGTTCTTTTTTCTTCGGAAAATATTATAAATTTTCCTATTTTTCTTATTGATATGATGTCGTTGTAATTTATGTTTTTATTGGTTTTTTCTTCTTTATAATTTACTAGAACTAAGCCATCTTTTAATATTTTTGTGGCTTCATTTCTTCCAAAGTTTCCTAATTTTGAAATTACTACGTCTAGTCTTAGACTTGGTACTATTATGGTTAGGTCTTCGAATTTTTCTTCTTTTACTTCAAGGGAATCTACTTTTTCTAGTTTTATTTTTTTGTTTTTTATAGTTATTAAATTTTGTTCTAAAACTTTATTTAGTCTTGTTAAATTTGTAATGTATGCGTAGTCTTCATGAACGATAATGTCACCTATTGTGTCGTTGTCTAGTCCAATACTAAAGAGTGTTCCTAGTATGTCTTTATGGCTTAGGTGCCCTTCTATTTTATAAATTGAAATAAAGTCTTCATAATCTCCAAAATAAATAATACTTTTTTCGTCTAGTTTATATATTTTATATTTAGCTTTTATATGTTTTAAAAGATTAATTATTAGGGCTTCTTTTGATATGTCTAAAAAATTTGTATAGGTGCTTATATTAGTTTTTTCATATTTTAAATATTTATCTAATACGTTTGATGCTAGCATTCTGTCTTCTTTGTTTTTGTATTTTTTTAATAATTCTTGTTTTTCCATATATTTCCTTTTCTAGTCTAATTATAAGGGTAAAAGGGAAATGTGTCAATAAAAATGTGGAATGCTTATATTATCACATTATATAGTGACCCATAACGGGCACCTTTTTCTAAGAATTATATATAAAAAAAATACATAAGTATCACCCTTGGGTTTACTATGTATTATAAATTGTATAATTATTTACTCATTTTAATGGGTAGATTAATCTACTAATTTTAGTTCTTTATTTATTACATCAATTTTTAGTGTGGTATTAGGTTTGATTTCATCATTTATAATTGCTTTTGCAATTAGAGTTTCTAAGTTGGTACTGACAAACCTTTTGATTGGTCTTGCTCCATAATGCGCATCATAAGATGATTCTATTATAAATTCTTTTGCTTTGTCTGTTAATGATATAAGAAGTTTTTGGTTGGATAGTCTATTTTCTATTTCTTTTATTATATTTTCTAATATTTGATAAATAACTTCTTTAGTAAGACTATTAAACATAATTATTTCGTCAATTCTATTTATAAATTCTGGTTTGAAATAATTTTTTAATTGTTCTGTTACTAGTTCTGGGTGTCCTTCTAAAATAAGATCACTTCCTATATTAGAAGTCATTATTATTATAGTGTTTTTAAAATCAACGGTTCTTCCTTGACTGTCTGTTATTCTTCCATCATCAAGTATTTGAAGTAAAATGTTGAATACATCTTTATGGGCTTTTTCAATTTCATCAAAAAGAATGATACTGTATGGGTTTCTTCTTACTGCTTCTGTTAGTTGACCTCCTTCGTCATATCCTACATATCCTGGAGGAGATCCTATTAAACGTGAAACATTAAAACTTTCCATATATTCACTCATGTCTATTCTTATCATGTGTGTTTCTGAATCAAAAAGTTCGCATGCGAGTGTTTTGGCTACTTCGGTTTTCCCTACTCCTGTTGGACCTAAGAAAATAAAGGAACCGATTGGTTTAGTTGGGTCTTTTATTCCTGCTCTTGCTCTTATGATGGCTTCACTTACAAGTTTTAAGGCTTCGTTTTGTCCTTTTACTTTTTTCTTCATGTTTTCGTTTAAGTTTAGGAGTTTTTCTTTTTCTCCATTTACTAGTCTACTGACTGGAATTTTTGTCCACTTTGAAATAATTGATGCTATTGATTCTTCATCTATGGTGTCACTTAAAATATCTTGTTTGTTTTTTAAATTAATTTCTTTAAGTTCACGTTCTAGATTTGGAATAATTCCGTGTCTTAGTTTTGCGGCTATTTCTAGGTTGTATGAGTTTTCTGCTTCTCTTAGTTTATTTTGGTTTAGTTCAATTTCTTTTTTCTTGTCTTTTATTTGATTGTTTATTTTCTTTTCATTTTCCCAATTTGTTCTAAGTACTTTTTCTTCTTCTTTTAATGTTTCAATTTCTTCTTTTAGTTTAGTTTTTCTTTGTTCGCTTATTTCGTCTTTTTCGTGTTTTAGGGCTTGTTGTTCTATTTCTAGGCTCATTTTTTTTCTTATTATGTTATTAAGACTAAAAGGTACTGAATCCATTTGTACTTTTATTGTTGCACATGCTTCATCTAAAAGATCTATTGCTTTGTCGGGAAGGAATCTGTCTGTTATATAGCGGTCTGATAGTGTTGCGGCTGCTATAATGCTTGAGTCTTTTATGTTTACTCCATGAAATACTTCATATCTTTGTTTTAATCCTCTTAAAATTGTTATGGTATCTTCTACGGTTGGTTCTTTTACTAGAACTTTTTGAAATCTTCTTTCTAGGGCTCCATCTTTTTCAATGTATTTGCGGTATTCATTTAGTGTTGTTGCTCCAATACATTTTATTTCTCCACGGGCTAGCATTGGTTTTAGCATGTTTCCTGTATCCATTGCTCCTTCTCCGTTTGACCCTACTATCATGTGGATTTCATCGATAAAGAGTATTATTTTTCCTTCACTTTTTTTAATTTCTTTTAAAACGTTTTTAAGTCTTTCTTCAAATTCTCCTCTATATTTGGCTCCTGCAATAAGAGAACCTAAATCAAGTTCCCATATAGTTTTATCTTTTAGTGAGTTTGGGACATCTCCATCTACTATTCGGTGTGCTAATCCTTCAACAATAGCGGTTTTACCTACTCCAGGTTCTCCAATTAGAACTGGGTTATTTTTGGTTATTCGTTCTAGAATACGAGTAATATCTTGAATTTCTTCGTCTCTTCCAATTACTGGTGAAACTTTACCATCTTTAACATTTTTTACGATATCTCTTCCGTATTTTTCTAAAACATTTTCTTCTTGGTTGTTCATATTCATAATATTTCTCCTTTCAATAAAAAAGTGAATGTTTTTATACATCCACTATAATTATATCACTATTTTAGCACTTGTCAAGAGAGAGTGCTAACTGTTTTTTATAAGATATTTTTGTTGTTTCTTCTTGTTTTAAGAAGTTTAATTGTTCTAGTTCATAGTCTACTATATTTTCTAATGTTAATGAATATATGTCTATATTTGTTAAACTACTATAATAAGCAGCTACTCTTATTCCTATATGTTTTTGTAGTTCTTTGTTTATATTTATAATTCTTTGTTCTATATCTTTATATTCTGATTTTTTTTGGATAATGAGTTTATATTTTGCTAGTACATTTAATAATTCATCATCAAAATTTGTTTTTGTATTTTTTAAAAAGTATAATACTCTATCTTCGATAATGTCATAATTTAATGAAGGTAATATAAATAAAGAGTCTATTACTAGGTTATCTTTTATTTTATTTGATATAAATATTTCTTCTATTTTGTCTGGTTCTATTTTGTCTTGTACATATCTTTCGTCAGTGTAATTGGCTTTTTTATAAGGTCTACCATTACATACAGTGTATGTTAAGGATTCTTTTTCTTTTGCTTCGAACCATTTAATATTTTTAGTTTTTATACTTATTCCTTTTTCAGTAAAGTTTTTAAAGGCACTTGTGTTTAATGGTTCTGAATCTTTCACTAAATCAGCTGCTACGCATGATATGAAGTTTCCATTATTTCCTCCATTAAAGTTTCTTGCCCCTTTAATGTTTAATTTTTTCATTTCTCGGTATGAAAGTATACCATTTGTTATTATAGAATTTAATTTAAATATATCGTTACCAAAACTATGAAAACATTCACTATTTCCTGTTTTTAAGCCTTCTAGGTTTGGATTTTTTTCAAATTCCTCTATATATTTATCGTTAATGTTCTCTGATACTTCTATTAATTCTATACTTCTAGGTATTCTTAAGTATTCTGGTTCTAGGGTATTATTATTTTCTTTTATTCTTATTCTGTCTAATGCGTCAGCATCTTTTAGAATGTCATATAATGAATCATATCTGTTTTTGTATTCATTTTTACATTCAATGTCCCAGAAATAATCTTCAAAGTTTTTATTTTTGTCGCTATCTTTTCTTGAGTGTCCATCAATGATTGATTGAAGAAGAAGAAGTTCCAATTCATCAGTGTAGTTTACGACTGAACTTATTTTTATAGCTGAGGATTTACCATGAAATGGGTCTTCTCCGTCTGTTTTTCTACCAATGTCGTGATAAATAGAAGCATCATATAATATTCTTAAATCTGCGTTACTTAACTCAAAATTTTTAGCTAATAAATATGAAAAAAGAAGAACTTTTTCTGAATGATATATTCCGTGTATTTTGCTTTTATATAATTGATTAACTTTTATATTGGAAACTATTTTTTTTAATTCTTCTTTATCTTCAGAATCTAACACATCTAATATTATCATTTGTTTTTCCTCCTGTTTTTCTTTTTTCGTATCCACTTAATTCGTGTGTATTTTCTAATTCTTGTGTTGTTTTTAGTAGATAGTTTGAACAATTTTTTTTGTCCATTGTTGGGTCACAATATAACCATTTACCATCTAATTTCACTCTTATCATTGCGTGGTTTGTGTCTCCACAATAGTTATTAAATCTAATGTCTTTGCAGTGGACTGTTTCGTTTTCAATGTCTAGCATATTAAGTATAATACTCATTAAATTAACGTGTCCTTCACAGTTTCCTTTTTTGGTGTAAAACATGTTAATACTACTGTGAAGTGATGCAAAATATTTTTTGAATTCATCTGGTATTCTATTATACTTAATTATTATTTTATTATAAACTGATTGTCTTTCTATTAGTTCTTCTTTAGAAAATTTATATTCATTTACAATGTATTTAAATGTTTTTATTATTTTTACTATGTCTTTTTGGTATTTAAGTTTATAAGTAAGTTTATTTAGACTTATTAGCATTGATTCTAGGTCCTTTGAATCTACTTTTGTATATTCTACAAATCCGTTTTTTTCGACGAAATTTATTCTTGTTAAGCCTTTTCTTTTTAAATTGTTAATTTGTCTTAGATATTCAAGGTTATTTAAAATAATTTTTATGTCGAGCAAATTTGTTTTTGTTTGTGTTGTATTTACTACATAGTTTTTAAAGTCTATTTTATTTTTAATGTTTGTTCCGTATATTATTACTTCTTTTAATTGTTTAAGTTTTTCTAATCCTTTTAGTGTTCTTAGTTCTGGATCGTTTTTTAGGTGGAGAATTTTTAGGTTAGTTAAGTTTGATATGTCTAATTTTTTTATGTTAATGTCGTTATTTATTACTAGTGTTTCAAGGTTTTTCAATTGATTTATTATATCGAAGTTTTTTATGTGATTCATTAAGGGATTAAATTCTAGATTATTTTCGTCTTTTATTCTATTATAATCTATTCCTTCTATTGAAAGTTTTTTTAGGTTGGTTAGGTATTTTAAGTCATCAATTGTTGATGTGTTTCTAAGTTTTAATTCGGTTATGTTTTCTATTTCTTTTTTTGTGAATATATTAAAGTTTGGGTCTCTAAAACTGATTTGTCTATTTTTCCCTAACATTTTCATGTTTTCATCAATTTCTAATGAAAGATAATAATTTATTTCCATATAATCACTCCTTAAATGGGTTCTAGTCTAACATAGTTTTAGATTAAAGTCAAATTTTACACAAACGAAAAGAGAGCTATGCGCTCTCTTTTTTACCATTGATTTCTTGTATATTTGTACATTTTTGATCGTTATTCATTCTAACGTAATCTGATATCGTTACTAAAAATTCTGAGTTTGTGGGTTTACATTTGTCATAGTTCATACTATACCCGAAGTATGAGTTTAACAATTCTGAGTTGCCTCGATTACAGCTTATTTCAATAGCGTGTCTGATTGCTCTTTCTACTCGTGATACTGTCGTGTTATATTTAAGAGATATCTCTGGGTATAATTCTTTTGTTATACCTCCTACAAGGTCAGGATTAGCGTATAATAGCATAATGCTGTCTCTTATATATTGATATCCTTTAATATGCGATGGTATCCCGAATGCATGTAACATCTCAGTAACTTCTTGTTTCACTGTTATTTGTTCTTTATTGACAATAACTGGTTTTGGTTTTACATTCATTAGTTCAAATACTTTTGCCCTTACGTCAACTACTTCAAAAGGTTTTAAAATATAAAAGTAAGCTCCACTTTCTGATACTTCTCTGATAATATCTGGAGAATTATAACTTGTTTCTACTAAAGTTTTAACTTTAATATCATTTTTTCTCATTTGGTCTAATACCCAGATACCATCTTTTTTTGGCATAATAAGATCTAATAATAAGAGATTAAAATTGTCTTTTTCTCTTTTTATAAGTTCAAATCCGTCCAATCCATTATATGCTTCTGCTATTACTTCTATTTCATTCGTAGCTTCAAAGCATTCCTTCAACATTCCAACTAAGTTAACGTTATCGTCAACTATTAATATTCGAATATTTTTCATTTTCTGTCTCCCTATTTATAGCTAATAATGTAAAAAAAGTAAGTGCTAACTCAAAACGACTTCCTTTATTTTTTTCAATTTCTTAGCATCCATGGATGCTCCTCCAACTAATACTCCGGAAATTTCTTTAATTTGATTTATTGATGTTATATTTTCTTCGTTTACGCTCCCCCCATAAAGAACTTTAAAGTTTAATTCTTTATAAAGATTTTTTAGTATTTCTTTTATGTTCATAATTGTTATTTGAATTTCCTTTTCCGTTGGGGTTAATCCAGTTCCTATGGACCAAATTGGTTCATAGGCAATTATAATGTTTTTGGCGTCACTAGTTCCGATTCCCGTTAAGCAGTTAATAATTTGTCTCTCTAAAATTTTATCTGTCATAATTTTATCTTTTTCTTCCTTAGTTTCACCTACACATAGTATAACATTTAAGTTGTTAGTTACTGCTTTTTTTATCTTCTTGTTAATTTCTTCGTTTGTTTCGTGTAAAATTGTTCTTCGTTCGCTATGCCCAAGTATTACATATTCTACTCCTAGACTATTAATTTGTTTAGGACTTATTTCTCCTGTAAAGGCTCCACTATTTTCACTATAACAGTTTTGGCACCCGACACTATAATTTTTATTTAGGTATAGTGGAAGATAGAGTGATGATGGACATATTATTACATTTTTATCTAATATGTTTTGGTCTAGCTCTTTTATATATTCATTTGTTTCTAAAAAGGTCATGTTCATTTTTAGGTTTGCTACTACTATTTTGTTCATTTGAATATTCCTCTTAGTGTTGATAAAAATCCGTTTTTTATGTTTTTATCAACATTTTCTGTTTGTTTCTTTCCTATTGCAGCGGTGTAGACATCTAATACTCTTTCTGCGAAATATTTACTTGAGTATGTGTCTGCATTTATTCTAGCTTGGTTACTAAATTGTTTTAATTTAGATGGGGAATCAATAAATGATTGAACAAATTTTTTATATTCTCCTTTGGTGTCAAAAAGGTGTCCGTTTAAGCCTTCTATAACTACATTTCTAAATGCATCATCATCTACTGCTATGACAGGTAGGGATGCTGCCATGGCTTCAATTACTGTTAATCCCTGTGTTTCTGATGTTGATGCTGTTGCAAAGACATCCGCTAGTTGATAATAAAGGGTTACTTGTTCCCAAGGGACTTTGCCTGTAAATATAACATAGTCTTCAAGGTCTAGTTTTTTTACTAATTCTTTATAGTGTAAGGCGTCTGGTCCGTCTCCTACAATCATTAATTTAGCTTTATATGTTTTAGCAAGGCTTTCGTGTGCTTCTATTAAGACTTCTATTGATTTTTCTTTTCCTATACGACCTACATAAAGTATTAAGAATTCGCCTTTTGAAATTCCATATTTTTTTCTTAATTCATCTATATCTTTTTTGGCTATATTTTCTTCATAAAATCTTTCTACTTCTATTCCTGTTGGAACAATGTGTACGTTTCTTTCGTAGTGATATTTTTCTTTAAAGAATAGATATGTTTTTTTTGTTGGTACAATTAGTTCTGTTGCTGTTTGGTCACAATAGAAATTGGTAAGGTATTCTACTATTTTTTTGCTTGTATTATTAAAATATCCTTTTGTTATGTAATGTACGTAATCTTCATACATTGTGTGGTAGGTATGCACTAAGGGTATATTATATTGTTTGGCAATAATTCGTGCAAAGGTTCCTACTCCAAATTCTGTATGTGAGTGAATTACATCAAGATTCCATTTTTTAATTTTGTTAAGTGCTTTTAGGGGATATACTCCTGTTAGGCGATAATCATATATTCCTATTGGAACTCCTGGGATTCTTATTATTCTTTCTTCATTTTCATATTTATATTTCATATTGTCAGCATTAACTGTAACAATATAGACTTGATGTCCTTTTTTTCTTAAGGCGTTTTCAAGCATAAAGATACTTGTTGATACACCGTTTATGTAAGGGGGATATGTATCTGTAAATATTCCTATTCTCATGTTCTCTCCTATTTAGATATCTTTAATTATATCTATTCCTGGTAATATTTTTCCTTCAAGAAGTTCAAGTGATGCTCCTCCACCTGTTGAAATATGACTAAAACTATGTTTAAATCCAAAGTTTATTACAGCTGATGCTGTGTCTCCTCCACCAATTAGGCTTACTCCATCAAGTTTTTCTAGGGCTTCACATATTTTGTATGTTCCATTTGAGTATGCGTCTATTTCAAATACTCCAACTGGTCCATTCCAAATAACTGTTTTGGATTCTTTTATATATTGTTTAAATATTTTTATTGTTCCTGTTCCTATGTCTAATCCCATTTCATTGTTTTCTATGTCGTTAATAAAACATTCTCTTGAGGGTGTGTCTAATTCCATGTTGTTTGCACATACTGAATCGATTGGAAGAATTATTTTGTCTGAATATCTTTTAAGCATATTGTGACAGAAATCTAAGTTATCATTATCTACAATTGACTCACCTATAGGTAAACCTGCAGCCTTTAAAAAGGTATATGCCATTCCTCCACCTATTAGGATGTGGTCTGCTATTTTAACAAAGTTTTCTATTACTCCAATTTTATCGCTTACTTTAGAACCACCTAATATTATTGTTAATGGTCTTTCTGGTTTTTCAATAGCGGGTAATAAAAAATTAAGTTCTTTTTCTATTAAGAAACCAATTCCTGATTCTAGATGGGTTGCAATTCCAACATTCGATGCGTGTGCTCTGTGTGCTGTTCCAAAGGCATCATTTATAAATATATCTCCAAGGGATGCCCAGTATTGACCAAGTTCTTCGTCGTTTCTACTTTCTAGTTTTCCGTTTAAATCTTCAAATCTTGTATTTTCTATAAGAAGTACTTGTCCTGGTAATAAATTATTTATTTCATTTTCTAATATTTCACCACGTGTTTCGTCTACAAATATTACTTCTTTTTCTAATAATTCACTAAGTCTTAGGGCTACTGGTTCTAGTGTGTATTTTTCTTTATCTTCTGCTGTTTGTACTCTGCCAAGGTGTGACATTAATATAACTTTAGCGTTATTATATATAGCATATTTAATTGTTTCTAGGCTTTCTTTTATTCTATTATCGTCAGTTATTACTGAGTCTTTAATTGGCACATTAAAGTCTACTCTTATAATAACTTTTTTGTTATTTAAATCAAAATCTCTTATACTTTTTTTCATTTTTGTACTCTCCTATCTTTTCTAATACAATTATACATTTTTTGTTATAAAAAAACAATGTTTGTACATTGTTTACTGTAAA
>JAVWTD010000030.1:13330-14829 GCA_036667875.1 Bacilli bacterium | reverse complement strand
ACTACTGCGTATCCTTTGTCTGGTAATTGTCCTTTAACAGGAATAGATGGAATTGCTTTTCCGTCTTCAAACCTGTATTCAGTAACAGCCCCAGTATTTTTAATAATAGATACTTGACATTCTTGTTCAATTATTTTAGCAATCTCTGTCGTTGATGAAGAGAATGCTCCCATCTTTGACTCATCAAGAATCTTTGTTATTGTTGGTATTGCAATTAATGCAATGATTCCTAGAATTAGAATTACTGCTAAAAGTTCTATAAGTGTAAACGCATTTTTTTTCATAATGTACTACCTACCTTCTTAAATAATTATAACAAATTTAGAAATTAAAGTACATAGTTAATTTTTAGGTAGACAAAAAAGCTACTACTATTAGTAGCAGTTTATTTCCATAATTTTTAGATATTAACAATAATATTATACTTCTTCTTCAAATTGAGAATTATATAAAGATTCATAAAAACCACCTTGTTTAAGCAATTCATTATGTGTTCCTGTTTCTACAATATCTCCATCTTTCATGACTAAAATCAAGTCAGCATTTTTAATAGTGGATAATCTGTGTGCTATTACGAAGGAAGTTCTTCCTTCCATTAATTTATCCATAGCTTCTTGAATTAAAATTTCAGTTCTTGTATCTACACTACTTGTTGCTTCATCAAGAATTAATATTTTTGGATTAGCTAGAATTACTCTTGCAATCGTTAATAATTGTTTTTGCCCTTGACTTATATTATCAGATTCTTCATTTAGGATGAAGTCATAATCATCTGGTAATGTCTTAATAAAGTGATGAACACTTGCAGCTCTGGATGCATCTTTTACTTCTTCTATTGAAGCATCAAGTTTTCCATATTTAATGTTATCTGTTATTGTTCCATTATATAACCATGTATCTTGGAGTACCATTCCAAACATTCTTCTTAAGTCGCTTCTTTTGAAGTCTCTTATATCATGACCATCTACTAAAATAGACCCACTTGTTACATCGTAAAATCTCATTAGTAGTTTAACCATAGTTGTTTTTCCGGCTCCGGTTGGTCCTACAATGGCAATTTTTTGTCCATCTTTTATTTTAATACTAAAATCATTAATTATTATTTTATCTTCATTATACCCAAAATGAACATTTTTAAATTCAATATTTCCTTTTAAATCAGCAGTTTTAACAGGGTCTTTAGTTTCTCTAGTTTCTTCTTTTTCCTCTAGAAATTCAAATACTCTTTCAGCAGCGGCAACAGTTGGTTGAAGCATTGCAAGTATTTGTGATAAGTTCCCTACTCCTTGATTTAAATTTCTTATATATTGAGTAAATGAAAGAATTGATCCTACTTCAATTTTATTTTTTATTGTAAGAAGTCCTCCATAAATAGAGATTAGAACATAACTAATATTTCCTACAAAATTAATTAAAGGGTGCATAGAGGTTGAAATAAATTGACTTTTCCATCCTGAATCATACAACATATTATTATATTTTTCAAAAGATTTAATACT
>JAVWTD010000030.1:0-13230 GCA_036667875.1 Bacilli bacterium | reverse complement strand
GCTACACTGGAAACAAATTGACCTAGAAATTGACTTAGATTTGTACTTAGAGTATCTACATCATTGGTCATTCTTGATAATATTTCTCCATGAGTTTTAGAATCAAAATATTTCATTGGTAATTTATTCATTTTTTTACTTAAGTCTTTTCTTAAATTATAAGCAACTTTGCAAGAAATTGAGTTCATAATATATCCTTGAACAAAATTACATAAACTTGAGAAAATATAAAGACAAAGTAATAGTAAAAGAGTTTTATTAATAAATGAAAAATCCATTTTTCCGGTTCCACTTATTTTATTTACTAAGCCATCAAAGATGGCAGTTGTTACTCTTCCTAAAATGTCTGGACCAATTATTGAAAAAACTGTTGCTAGAATGGTGAAAATTGTTACTATAATTAAAGATAATTTATAATCTTTAATATATTTCATTATTTTTTTAACCGATCCCTTTAAGTCTTTTGCTCTTTCGTTATCAACACCATTTGGAGTTTTCTTTACTTTATTCATTATTTAACTCCTCCTCACTTAATTGCGATAAAGCAATTTCTTTGTAGACAGGACAATTTTTAAGTAATTCTTTATGTGTACCTACTCCTGCTACTTTTCCTTCATTTAGTACAACTATTTGCTCAGAATTCATAATTGTAGAAACTCTTTGAGCAACAATAAATACTATTTTATTTTTTGTTATTTTTTTAAGTTCAGTTCTTAATTTAGCATCTGTTTTAAAGTCAAGTGCTGAGAATGAATCATCAAAAATAAATATATCTGGATTAGATGCTATCGCTCTAGCAATTGATAGTCTTTGTCTTTGTCCTCCACTAACATTTGTTCCACCTTGTGAAATAGCAGATTCATATTTATTTTCTAAATTATTTATAAATTCAATTGATTGTGAAATAGTAGCAGCTTTTTCCATATCGTTAAAAGATACTTTTGAATCACTATATTTTATATTATCACTAACAGTTCCTGAAAATAAAATACCTTTTTGTGGAACATAGCCTAATCTGTTTCTTAAGTTATTAAGTTTAATATCTCTAATATCAGTTCCATTAATTGTTATTGACCCTTCTGTTACATCATAAAATCTTGGCAATAAATTTATTAAAGTTGATTTTCCACTTCCTGTTGAACCGATAAAAGCTGTAGTCGTTCCTTCAAGGGCGGTAAAATTAACATCTGTTAAAACGTCTTCCTGTGCATCTGGATATCTAAAACAAACATTTTTAAATTCAACTTTATTTGATTTATCCATTCTTTTTTCTTTTATAGGGTCTATTACTGTTGATTTTGAATCAATTACTTCCATAACTCTTTTAGCACAAATAGATGCTCTAGGAAGCATAATTGACATCATAGAAATCATTAAGAATGACATAATTATTTGCATTGAGTATTGGATATAGGCTAGCATGTCTCCTACTTGGATTGATCCTTGGTCTATTCCTTTAGCACCATAATAAACAATGGCAATACAAACAACATTCATTAAAAGCATCATAAGAGGCATCATTAAAGACATTGTTCTATCAACAAATAAGGAAACTTTCTTTAAGTTATCATTTGTTTTATCAAATCTTTCTTCTTCATGTTTCTCATTTGCGAATGCTCTTATAACTGGTATACCATTTAATATTTCTCTTGTTACTTGATTTAATTTGTCTACTAGTTCTTGAAGACTTTTAAATTTTGACATAACAATTATAAATAGTGTTCCCATAATTACAAATAGTGTGATTACTGCTGTAACAACAATCCATAACATTGAATTGTCAGCATTAGTCATTTTTAAAATTCCTCCAATTGCAATAATTGGGGCATAGAATACAACACGCATAAGCATTACAACGATTTGTTGAATTTGTTGTATATCGTTTGTAGTTCTTGTAATTAATGAAGATGTACCAAAAGTTTTCATTTCATTTTTAGAGAAATTAACGACATTTTTATAAACTTTACTTCTTAATGTTTTCGCTAAGCGAGCCGCTAATCTTGAACCAAAGAAGACAATCATTAATGCAATTGCCATAATTCCAAAAGCAATGGCAAGCATTTTTAATCCGGCTACTACTATATAATTTATTTGGAGATTATTTAAGTCGATTCCTGCTTTTTTATATTCTTCTTTTACTTGAAGAACAGCAGTTCCATTAACAGAACTTGCAGGCATAGCATCAAACTTTTTATTTACTTCTTCAACTATTTTATCAACTTCTTGCGGGTTTAAATATTTTACATTAGCAAAAAAACTTCCTTGTTCTGCTTTGCTTAGTGTAAATAATAGCATCATTGGTTTAGTAAGAATGCTATCTACTTTAGCTTTTTCTTTTAAGACATATAAATTTTCTTTTTTTAATATACTATAATCTTTAATATATTTTTTATCATTTTTTTTAATTAAAGTATAACTATTTTCTAATTTTTTTATTTCTTTTTCATTCATGAATAGTTTTACTTTGTTAAAAGTATCTTCAGTTAGTACTAAAGAATTGCTATTTTCAATTCCTCCTTGTTGTATTCCTACATTAATAATTTTGGATGTATAGTCAGGTAGGGCTAAATCTAAGTTAGCTTGTGCTACTAGCAATACAATTATTATTAATATTGAAACTATTGAATTTTTTAAGTATTTAAATATTCTTAGCATGTTATCCTTCTTTCTAGTCCTTTTATAATTATATCGATTTCTTTTATAAATATTTCTCTTATTTCTTTACTATCTTCTTTATTTCTTAATGATAAGGCTATATTTTGAATAAATAATGTTTGAAAAATATGTATAAGCAAATATTTTTCTTCTTCATCTATTTTATAGTTATTAAAATTTAAATTTGATAGTACTGGATATTTTTTTCTATTTTTAAATGGCATAACTTTTTCTACATGTTTTGAGTTAAAGTTAATGAATACTTTAGCCATTAGTTTTTCGCTATCTTGTTTATTGATAGCCTTATCATAAAGTGCTATTAGCATTTCTTTTGGGTCACCATCAGTTGTGCTTTTTATTTCTTTTATAGTGTCTAAAAACATACTATATACTTTTTCTAAAATATAGTAATAAATATCTTCTTTATTTTTAAAGTATAAATAAAATGTACCGCGTGACATATTAATACTTTTTATTATTCTATTAATTGATGCATCTTCAAATAAATAATTAGAAAATTCAATTTTGGCTGCATTAATTAATAGATCTTGTCTATCCTTAGAAAGATTTAAAAATGTTTTTGTTGGCATGTTGTCACCTCTAAAGCATTATATCACTGACATGTTGTCAGGTCAATATAAAAATGAATTTTAATTAAAAAATCCATTTGTTATAAGTATATATAATAGTGTTCCACCTGAGCATAAAAAAGTAATTAAGGAAAGGACCATTAAACTAGCAAACCCATTAAACTTTTTATTAAGCATTCTTGATAACAATAGATTTTTTGTTTTTGCTAATTTTTGTTCTTTAGTTTCATTATTGGGATTATTTCCTAATTCATTTTTAAGTTCTTCTTTTAATTCCGGGTCATTTTTTATTGAATTACTTATATTTTTTAGGTGTTCTATTTTCATTTCTCTTGATGGAAAATCTTCATTAATTAGGTCATCAGTTATTTGATTACCTAAGTCATTTTCGTTCATGTTATCCTCCAATCATAAGAAGGATATACATAAATATGCTTATTCCACCTAGTCCTGTAATAAGGCTTAAAACTAGTAGACTTGAGTATCCATCATATTTTTTAGTTAATATTTTTGGTTTTTCAACATAAGTAATTTCATTACTTTGTTTTGATTCTAGGGCTTCTTTCATTAATTCTACTTCATGTTCTGGAAATTCATCAGAATGTGTTAAAGCAATGTTTAAATCCATTTCTGTATATGCATCATATTTATTTTCTTTATCAGTTGAAGATGGTATTTCTTCATTAGTTGGAACTGTTTTATTTTCAACTGGATTTTTTAAATCGTAAAATTCAATTAATGAAAAAACAGGATTACTTACCTCGTTTTCAAAATTATTTAATGAAGACTTTAAGTGTTCATCACTTGATAAAGAACCTAGGTACTTAATATAATCTATTAAATCTTTTTTAGATTGAAATTGATTATTTATTATCATGCTTTTTACATGATTTAAAAATTGTTCATCGTATATATTGTTCATATTGTATCACCTATTATAAGTATAGCACAAATTTGTTAAAAATAAAGTATTTTCATTAAATATTTCTTCAAATATAAATAAGTAGAATTTTTCTTGTAGAATATGCACAATTATATAATGTAGGCATATTGTAAAAAAGGTGATGTGTATGATTTATTATGCTTTAGGTTTTACTATTTTTACCTGGGCTATTACGGCTCTTGGTGCAGCTTTAGTATTTCTATTTAAGGAGTTTAATAAAAACTTAATGGATGCCATGCTAGGATTTGCAGCTGGTGTTATGATTGCTGCTTCTTTCTTTTCATTGCTTCTTCCTGCTATAGATTTAGCAGAAACATTAAAACTAACAATTTGGCTTGTAATATCTGCTGGTTTCCTAGCGGGTGGGTTATTTTTATTTGTTGGGGATAGATTATATAGTAAGTATGCTTCCAAAACAAGTGACTCCTTAAAAAGAGTTCTAATGCTTGTATCTTCTATAACTCTTCATAATATACCTGAAGGAATGGCTATTGGTGTTGCTTTTGGTTCAGTTCATTATGGAGTTGAAGGTGCTACTCTAGCGGCTGCCATTTTATTAGCAATAGGAATAGGAATTCAAAATTTCCCAGAAGGCACAGCCGTTAGTCTTCCACTTTTAAGAGAAGGATATAGTAAAAAAAAGGCGTTCTTTATAGGACAATTAAGTGCTGTAGTGGAACCAATTAGTGCTGTTATAGGATGTTTACTTGTATTAAAAGTTAGAATTATTTTACCATTTCTATTATGCTTTGCATCAGGTGCAATGATTTATGTAGTCGTCGAAGAATTAATTCCTACTAGTCAAACTAATGAAAAAAAAGACTTGATGGCACTATTCACTTTAATAGGATTTACAGTAATGATGATATTAGATGTTTTCTTTAGTTAAATTTGACAATAATTAAATTTAGTATTATATTTATACTAGAGGAAGTGAAAAAACATGGCATGCAAGAATGAAAAAAAGAATGAAAAATGTACTTGTACAAAAGAAGAACCTAAAAACAAAAAATGTTGTAAAAAGAAATAATAAAAACCATATCTTAATTTAGATATGGTTTTATTTCTTTTACTATTATGTTTGTAATATTTTCAATGTCTTTATCTATTAAGTTCATATCGTATATTAAAGATTCCTCTTCTAAGTTATAAAGAAGTGTTTCATTAATGTGATTTATAGTTGTGTTTATTCCACTTAAATCTATTTCTTCAATAATGGAGTTTATTTGATATGGAATAAGCCTTTTTAATTGATATTTATTTGTTAGATAGACTGTTAATATTTTATTGTTTTTATGAATGAATTTTTCTACTTCTTCTATAGTTCCTTTAAAGTATGTTCCATCAAGTTTCTTTACACATATTTTATTATCAATAATAAAGTTATATCTACTAATTACTTTTGTTTTCCAATAATTATCAGTCATAAGATGGACAAGATAACCAATTACAAAAGGATCTTTTAAATAATTTTTATATTTAAAAATAAACGCTTTATAATCTTCAAGTCTTATATTTATATTATTTACTTTACAAGGATAACTAAAGTGAGAAAGCATTTTATCATTATGAAGTTTACTGTGTCTCCAACAGTCTGGAGCTATTGCTCCTATTATGTAGGGTTCATAATCAGTTTTGATTTCATTGTATACTTTATTAGCAATACAAATATGTATTGATCCTGAGGGCATTATAATTTCATCCTTTTAGGTTTCTCTTTTTACTATAAGAAGTTTTTCAATTCCTTGCTTTCCTCTTTTAATAAGTGAAATATAACCAAGAACTGAAAAAGTAATTGCTCCTAAAAAATTTACAATCATATCATTCATTGTATCATTTAATCCAATATCAAGATAACCTGGCCATTTTTTACCGTTAACTTCTACTGATTCAATATTAAATGTTTCTACTTTATTAGTTTTTCCAAATTCAACAGTCCTTACTGTTTCTACCCAAGTATCTTTTTGGGTGTCTGTTAAGAGAATTTTATCCATTCCAAATTCGAAGAATTCCCACATTACACCTATTGTCATTGAAAAACAAAAAGCTGTAAATACTACAAAGAAAGGCGTTAATTTGATGGATATCTTCTCACTCGTATTAAGTAAATCAATAAGAGAAAAACCAATTGCTCCCATCAAAAATCCATTAATTGTATGAAGAATCACATCCCAATATTCAAACTTTAAATAAAAAGATTGAATTTCCCCTAGAATCTCCGCACTAAAAATAAATAGTAATATAATTATTTGCATTGAAGGAGAAATGGAAATATTGAATTGCTCTTCAATAATAAATGGCATTAAAAATAAGAATAGAGTTAGTACACATAGAAAGACATTCTCGTACTCTCCTTTTAAAAGATTAAGGACTAAAGCGGCAAGAACAGCTACTCTAAGAAGGACATAAACTATTACTGTAAGTTTATTATGTTTGTAATCAAAACTTTTAAAATATTTTTTTAATTTTTCGATATGTTTTTTCATTAACATCATTTTTCTTCACCTCTATTAATTTTTTAGTTTGACCTCTTATTCTTTTCTAATACCTATTTATATTATACCAAAAAATATTTTGTTTTGCTAAACTTTTAACTATTTTTTTAAAATTGACAATTGTTAATTTCGAGTGTATTATACTCATATAAAGAGGTGTTCACTTATGGATAAAATTATTGTTTCAGATAAAAAATTAAATATTGAAAACTATATTACAGATGGTTCTGAGGGAACTATCTATGAATACAATAATAAAGTAATTAAAATATTCTTTCGTGACAATGATATTTTTTCAAATAAACATAAAAAAATAGAAATACTAAGCAAAATGGAATTAGATAATTTTATCTTTCCTACAAAATTAGTATATAACAAAAATGAAGAGTTTATTGGGTATATGATGGAAAAAGTTAATTTTCGATACAACAATATTCAAAGTGCAATAGACAATTCAGAAACACTTAAAGAAAAAATAGAAATACTTAAGAAGTTAGAGAATATGATTAAAAAAGCCCATGAGAAAAATATTGTTTTAGTAGATTTAAATTTTTATAATTTTTTAATTGGTTGGGATAATGAAATTTATGCTGTTGATACCGACAATTATAATATTCTAGGATATAAGCATGACCTAAATCCAACATTCTACTATAGACATTACATATATAAAGTATCGAAAGAAATAACTTCTGATATTGATAAAATGTCTTTTGCAATTAATCTATTATATCTTTTATGTAAAGAGCGAATAAATCGTAATTGTTTTACGGCAACTTTCAAATCTTATGATTATGATAAGGTTTTTATATCATCATTAGATATAGATAATGAATTAAAAGAAAAATTGTTTTGTTCTCTATCAGACTCTTTAAATAAACCATATATTGGGGATAGTTTAGATCTCTTAAATGAGAATGATTCATTTATATATAAAAGAAAAAGATGATTAAGATGTCATCTTTTCTTCATTTAATAAGCCCATTATGATAAAAAAGTATGGTGCTACATTAATTACACTAATATTTGCAAATCCTTGTATAGAATAACCTATAAATGCTATAAAAAGAGAAATAACCAACGGGTCTTTAAATTTTAAACATTTAATAAAAATTATTAAAAGAAGGCTTAAATATAGAAATAATGAAAAGAAACCATTAGTAATAAGCATTTGAAGATAAATATTATGTGCTTTATCATGAATAATATTATTTTCTTGTTCATAAACTTTGGCAAAAGTGTCTAAGCCTGAACCGACGAGCCAATATTTTTTAACAAGAGGAATAGAATTTTTCCAGATTTCTAATCTTCCATTTCCAATATTCTTTTTATCTTTAATTATATTTTTTATGTCTTCTTTTATTATATAATTTGGATTAACTACGGGATAGTTGGTTCTTTCTAATCTATCATGTATAATAAATACTGAAATGAGTAAAAGTAAAAGTAAAATTAATTTTTTTATTTTTATTTTTTTTCTATAATAGAAGCATACAAATAACAGCGCTAAAACAAATCCTAAAAATGGTGCAGTTGAATTAGACATTAATATTCCACTAAAGAATAAACAAGTTAAAATAAGGTCTTTTACTTTACCATTAAAAAAATAAAGAGTAAACGTAATCAAACTTGTTATAACCATAAAACTTCCAAAGAAATTAGGATTACCACATAATCCAGAAGCCATATACGGAATACTAAAGTTTTTAACAAAATCAAAGTTTGTGTATATCTGAAGAAAACCATATCCAAGTTGAAGAAGGCCTACTCCAATAAAAGTATTAATTATTATTTTCTTATTCTTAATAATACGACAATTTAAAAATAATAAATAATAGTTTAAAATAGACAGTAGTCCTTCATTTCTAAATACTTCTCCTGATACAGATATTTCTTTATAGTCTGAAAAAACGGTTGCCACGATGGCTGTAAATATCAAAAGATATATTATAATATCATAATAATTAAAGACTATTAATTTTTTTGATAATCCTATAATATATGTAATTATTAAAATAGGAATAAAAACCCATAAAAGAGTTGCTTGAGTTAAAACAAAATACTCATTTACTATTCTATAATTAAGTAAAATATTAAAAACTAGTTTTGAAATTGGTATACTTATCATCAAGGTTACTACTATATATGTTATTATTTTTTCAATATTATTTTTCATTATACTTCTTTCTCCTTATAAGAATAAAGAAGACCTAATATAATAAAGAAATATGGGGCTACAGTAATAACACTTATGTTTGCAAATGCTTGGATTGAGTAACCAACAAAAGCAATATATAAGGCTTTCTCTTCTACTCTTTTAAACTTAAATCCTTTAATAAATAAGATAAAACATAATAATAAATATGCAATAAGTGGATATAGACCATTTGTAATAAGCATTTGTAAGTATATATTATGAGCTTTATCATATATCATAATACCATCTTGAGGAAACACCCTTGCAAACGTGTCTATTCCAGAACCTGTTATCCAAAAGTTTTTAGCAACAGGAATAGCATTTTTCCAAATATACATACGTCCATTTCCTAAAGGCCTATCTTGTTTCAAGATATTTGTAATATCTTTTTTTATTACATAATCTGGTTCAACTTTATTTTTAAGGATTTTCTCTTGTCGAAAACTATTAGTAAAATCAACTAAAAAGAATGTAAGAATAAGGGACGCTGATAAAATAAATATAGTTTTTTTATTGCTTTTATTTATGATTAAAGCAAAGATATACGCAAGTACAAATCCTATAAAAGGAGCTGTTGAATTAGATAAACACAATCCAATAAAGAAAAGAATAGACAAAATTAAGAATATTTGCTTTTTTTTAATTAAATAATATACTGAGGTAATTAATGAGAGCATTACCATTAAACTTCCATAAAAATTAGGATTGTCACAAAATCCTGATGCCATGTAAGCTCTTTCAGGTCTTTTAATAAAATTAATAGGAGTATATACTTGAAGAATACCATAAAATACTTGAATCAATCCTATAATTATAAAGACTTTTATAATATTTTTCTTATATTTTATATTTGTAAGTGCTCGTGCATTTAAAAATACTAAATAATAATTAATAAGAGTAAGTAATCCTTCATTTCTAAATACTTCTCCATAAATGGAGATATCTTTGTTAACCGCAAAATGAGTTGAAATGAATGCAAAAATAATTAAGAAATAAATAATTATATCAATATAATTGAATTTTATTTTCTTTTTTATTAATCCAACTATATATGTTAAAAAAAGAATTGGAATAAAACCCCACAATAAATATGCTTGAGTTAAGACAAAAAAATCGTTTACTTGTCTTAAATATAATAGAATAAAATATCCTATTTTAAATGCTGGTATTAGTATCATTAGAGCTATTATGCAAATATATATTATATGTTGTAAATCCATTTTCTTAATCATTTCTACCACCTATATTAAGTATACTACATTATATCTTAAAAACAAAAGAAAACTTTAATGGGCAAAAGAAAAAAGCCAGGTTTAGCTTTTTTAAAAATATTATAGTAAGATGTCTGATGGACAAATGTTGCATTCAAATAACATTAATTTGCTTTCAAGTACTTGTTCTAAACGACTTACTGCATTAACCATACTTTGAACAGATTTATTTACTTGTAACATTTGTGCTACAGTACCATTTTTTATAACTGCTTGGATTTTTTCTCCTTCAGCATTTAAAATATGTGATAGCCCAGTTTGTTCTAAAGCTACTGATTCGATTAAATCACTTATTGCTTGTTCTCTAGAAACTGTTCCTGGAACTATAATTGGCATTGACATATATTTCTCCCCCTTTTTATTTAAAAAGATAAAATAAGAATCTTTTCTTTGGAAGTCATCTTCCATAATATAAAGTATGATATATGGTTTATTGTGCCTGGGTACATATACTATTTTAGGAAATTAAAAAGAAGAGATTTAACTCTTCTTAAAATATGAAAGAGATGTTTAGAAAAGAAAGTGATTTTAAAGACAAGTAGAGGGAGAACAAAACTTGTATCTAGAAAGAGTAGTCTTAGTTTTTACATCTCTTTTCATACTATAAAATATGAGGTTTCTAAAAAAGTATGTAGGACCTTATAACTAAAAAAATTATTTATTTATCCATAATCCATGAATATTACAATAAGCATAGGCTCCTATAAAGACTTCATTTTGTAAGGTATATGTTATTACTGGTAACATACCTGGTTCTAATTTAAAATTATGACTTCCTTTTGTAGTAACAATAATTATATTTTTAATATAATGTTCGTCAGTGGATGGATGTATAGTACTTCCAACCGTTACTATTATTTCATTATTATTTATTTCTACTATGGGTATATGTTTTTCATGACTTGCTTCTTCTGTATTTGGTATTAGTTCTTCCATTTCTTTATTACAGCAAACTACTTTTCTCCCACTTTCGTTTATGTATTCTATTATGTTTCCACATATTCTACAAATATAAAATTTTTTCATTTTTTTCATCCTTTCTTTAATTATAAAGTTATTTATTTTTTTGTTGTCCATTTGCATCTAACTGGAGAATATATTTTTTCTTCTTTCTTTAATTCTTTAAAGGCTTTATCTACTTCTTTTCTGTCTTTTTTTAAGATGTCTGCTACTTCTCCTGCAGTCATTGGAATTAATGTTTCATTCATTACTTTAATTATTTCTTCATTCATACTGTTTACTCCTTTCTTTGGAACTAGTAATCATTCCTATTTAATTATATCATCTTCTATTATTAAATACAATAAAAAAGTAGTAATAATTACTACTTTACAGTATAGTGTCAAGTTATGATTCTTTCATGCTGCACTCTTTATCTTCACAAATGATATCTTCTGTTTGTATTGTTGAGTGTGTTATTCCAAACTTTTTTAGTTTTTTATTTATTTCTTTAATTAACATTTTATCTTCAAGGATGGCATGTAATGTTATAAAGTTATTTATACCATCAAGTGACCAAACATGTATGTGATGAATATTTTTTACTCCTTTTATTTTAAGTAGTTCTTTTTCTAATTCATTTATATTAATATTGTTTGGTGTTTTTTCAAGGAATAAATTTAAGATTGTATTAAGATTTAAAATAGCATGTATTAAAATAAATATGGCTATTCCAATTGACATAATTGAGTCTAATACTGATATATTAAATATGTTCATTAAAATGGATCCTATTAGTACTACAATCCAACCTAGAACATCTTCAAACATGTGTAGGTTGACTGATTTTTGGTTTAAGGAGTCCCCTTTTTTTGTAATAAATACTGCTGCTAGGTTTACTATAGTTCCTATTACCGCTATTAATATCATTCCATTGTAGTTTAAAGTGACAGGATTAAACAGTCTTATGATTGAAGAAACTATCATAAAAAGGCTTCCCACTGTTAAAATAGAGGTTGTTATTAATGCTCCTAGAACAGAATATCTAGCATAACCAAATGTATACTCTTTGTTTGGTTTCTTTTTACTTTTCTTTTCTAAGAAAAAAGATATTCCAATAGACAAGGCATCTCCTAAATCATGGATTGCGTCACTTAAAATAGCAACACTGTTTGTGAGTATTCCACCAACTATTTCAAATAAGGCAAATGACAAGTTCAATATAAACGCTATTAAAATATTTTTTTCAGTTTTCATTTTAATTCTTACTCCCTTTTAATTATTTTAGATTCTAAGTTTAAATTATTAGTACAAAAAACCATTGTAACGTTATCGTTTTCTTTTATATTTTCATAATTTATTTTCGTAATAATTTTATCTATATTATAGTCATTTATACTAACAGTTACATAGTATGTTACTTTTCCGTTATGTTGCCCTTCAAAATAATTATCTCTTTTGGATTTTACTTTTCCTCTTAAACCATATAATTTATTAAATTTTCTAAATTTTAATTTATCATAAATTATTAATGATAAGGCTACTGTAAATAGTAAAATAACAATTGAATAAGAAAGTACATCTTTTAAATTTGGATTAGCAGAAATATTTTTAAAATAAAGATAATAAATAACTAATAGAAAAAGAACATAAATAATTATAATGAGATATCTTGCTCTAAATTCTAGAGTCAATAATTTTTTTAATTCTTCTTTTTCTTTAGTGGAAAGGATTATTTTTTCTAGTTCTATATTTTTTTCTATTATCTCTCCAGCTTCATTTGTCATTACTGTTTCATGTCCATCTCTTATTTTATCAAAGTAATATTTTTTCTCTGTATAATTTTTATCTTTCATTTTTTCTTTCCTATTCTTTTTTTATTATTTTGTTATAATCATTTATTCTACACTTTCTACAAAGCAGTTTTAAGAAGATGCGAGCCGACATCGTTACCACTGTTAGTACTCGAGTAATTGAGATTGAAGTGACTGATACCAGCACCAGAACCGTGATTCCAATAGCCGCCAAAGAGGACTATTCTTTTTCCTGTAACTATATTCATCCCATAGTAGTCACCATATTTTGTGCTTGCATTTCCATTTATTTCTTGGGGCATTTGTAAAAAGGGATTTTTTGGATC
>JAVWTD010000029.1:9518-15907 GCA_036667875.1 Bacilli bacterium | reverse complement strand
ACACTCGTTTAGATGATGCATTAGGAATGACTGCAAACGTTGGAGTTGATCAAACAACACCAAAAAATGATTTTGATAATGCAGAAATTTACAAAGATATGGTTGATGTGGAAGACACTTATGGTAATCAGTTTGTAACTATTCCTAAGTTTTATATTAAAAAGACAGTAACAGGTGATGTCTGGGAATGGCGTATATCTAAAGTCAAAAAAGATAATGACTATTATTTACCAGCATGCTTCTATGATGAAGTTAAAAGTAAAGAACTTCCATATATTCTAGTAGGGAAGTATGACGCTAGTGAAACAGGTGGAAAACTAGAATCTAAAACAGGCGTTATGCCTTTAGTAAGTAGAACTATAGACCAATTTAGAACATTAGCAACTAGCAACAATCAAAGTGGAGTAACAGGTTACCAATTACTTGATATACACGCACTTGATGCAATTCAAGTATTATTCTATATTGAATTTGCTACCTTAAATAGTCAATCTAAAATGCAAGGATACGCTAATAGTAATACAGAATCAATTGTAAATGGAATAACAGATGCAGTTACTGCATCAAGTGGTTCTAAAATAAGCAATACAGATGGTAAAAACGCTATGAAATATAGAGGCATAGAAAATATCTATGGGAATGTTTGGCAATTTATTGATGGCGTAAACCTTGATAATATAAATTCCGATTTTTACATAAGCAAAGATGCCTCAAAATATGTATCATCAAATTTCACAGGAACTTATTCAAAAATAACAGGTTACAAAAAGTTAAGCACCGATGGTTTTGTTACAAAAATGGGTTACAACAGTACCTTTCCCTTTTTACAAATGCCAACAGCTGTTGGAGGTAACGCCGGGGTCAAGTATGGGGATTACTATTGGCAAAATAATACACAAGAAAATAAGATTCTTCTGTTCGGCGGCGCTTGGGCTTACGGTCCTGCTGCTGGTATCAGTTACTTCGATCTCCTTTCCTCGAGTACTTACAGTGATAGCGATGTGGGTTCGCGTCTTCTTAAAACCGTATAAATGTTAATATAGAACCTGATAAAAATGTCAATGTTAAAAGTTGATAATTAATGTCAGGTTTTTATATAGTAGGATATACTTACATATTTATGTGTAATAATTGTGAAAATCATTTTATTATAAAGGAAATTTTGATATAATTATTTTGGAGGTAATAGAAAATGAAGAAAAAATACGATTTATTTAAAGCCATCATGATATGCTTTATTATCTATATAGCATTATCATGGATAATACCAACAGGAACACTAAGTGAGGGAGCGGTAACAGCTGCTAAAATTGCACCCGTTGGACTATTTGGGATATTTAATTATCCACTTATAACAATCGCTACATTTATCCAATTTGGAGTAGTAGCACTTGCCATTGGAGCATTCTATGGCGTATTAGACAAAACAGGAGTGTATAAAAAGTTTGTCGAAAATTTTGCAAAAAAATATGAAAATAAAGAAAGATTATTCTTAATAGCATTCATAGTAATAACTATGATACTATCATCAGTAATCGGTGTTAATTATGCCTTTTTCGTATTTGTACCATTATTTATGGGAGTCCTATTAAAAATGGGATACAACAAAATAACTGCCTTATCAGCTACAATTGGTTCAATTTTAGCAGGTAGTATTGCATCAACTTATGGATTAGGAAATGCAACTCAAATATCAAATATATTAGGACTAAAAAACGGTGATAATATTTGGTTGAAATTCGCCTTTTTAGTAATCGTAATAGCACTTTATGTATTCTTTGTAGTAGGCAATAAAGAATCAAAATTAATGCCAAAAACAAAAAAAACAACAAAAAAAATAAAAGAAACAATCGAAGAAACAAAAAAAACAACAAAAAAAGTTGTTAAACCAAAAACAGAAACAATAATTGAAGATATAGTAATTGATGCTCCATTTATGGAGAATCAAGAGGTAAGTTCAAAAAAACAAAAACCATTAGGTATAATGCTTGTTTTATTAACAGTTATTCTCTTCTTATCTATGATTAACTGGAAATATATGTTTAAAGTAGAAATATTTGAAGTATTATTTAAATTAATGCAAGATGTTAAAGTTTTTGAAATTCCAATTATTACATCAGTTTTAGGAGTATCTAATCCTTTTGGATATTGGACTTCTTATGAAATGTCAGCACTTCTACTTATAATGGGAGCAGTAATCGGATGGATTTATAACCTTAAATTCGATCAAATTATTGAAGGATTTATTAATGGTAGTAAGAAAATGTTTAAAACAGCTTTCTTAATGACTATAGGTTGTGTAGTGTTTACACTAATGCTTTCAGGAAGTGGTTCAAATATGTTTGTAACAATTACAGACAAATTATTAAAATTAACTGAAGGATTTAATTTCTTTACAACATCAGTAGTATCATTACTAAGTGGATTCTTCTACAATGATTTCTACTATGCCTTAAATTCAGTTTCAAGCCTATTTACAAAAGGATATGATGCTGAATTCCTACCAATAATCGGATTTATTTTTCAATCAATGCACAGTATTGTAATGATGCTTGTTCCTACTAGTTTAATTTTAATAGGTGGATTAAGTATTCTTGGTGTAAGCATTAAAGAATGGATTAAATATATCTTTAAGTTTGCCCTACAACTTATTGCATTAACCCTAGTAATATCAGTAGTTTTAGTATTACTAGTATAAAGAGACAATTGTCTCTTTTTTTATTAACTAAAATATGTTAAAATATATATAGTAGGTGATTATAAATGTTAAATATAAAATTAAATTGTCAAGTTTTTGAAGGAATTGTAATCGTATGGTTTGTTATATTTTTTATCTTTTTATTATATCTTTATATCAAAAGTTTTAAACCATATAAAGCTTCTTTTAATGAAGAATACTATACAGGGATACCTGACGATTTAAATTTAATTGAAGTAAGTAATTTAGTAAATAGAAAAATAAATGCAAATGTCCTAGCATCTTATGTAATAAGTCTAATTAATAGAGGTTTATTAAAGATAACTGATATTGACGGAAAAGAATATATAACAAAAGGCAATTATACAGGAACAAAATCTGTAGGAGATGAATGTACCTTAAAACTTATTCTATATACAATGGGAGATGGAGAAAAAGTTACAATTGACGAATTATACCATTTTTCAGACCGCAAGAGAAATAAAAAAATAATGTTAATGGAATATACAATATGGGATAAAGTAATGAAAAAAGAAAACTATCAACATATCTTTTATGAAACAAAAGACCAATATGGTCTAGTAAGAGCTATTACAATTATAGGGTGTTCATTATTTTTAGTTAATATTATAGCAGGATTTCATAGTGTTCTCAGTTATTTTACTATTCTTCCTGCAATCTTAATCCTTTTATTCTTTTCACAAGTTTATAAAAGAACTCGCGACGCTAACGAAGAATACCTTAAATGGATGGCTTTCAAAGCATATCTAGAAAATATAACTAGCTTTGACATAAAAATCCTTTATCCTGAAGAATATTTAATGTATGGAACATGCCTTGGAGTAAGAGGACTTGAAGCAAAAATAACAAACCATAACTACTGTGAACGATTAATTGAAGCCCTAAATAGGTCTGTTTTAAAAGCCGTTTTAAATGGAAACAAGATTAAATAATGGACTACCTAATAAAAAACGAAAAATACACAGTAGAAATCATAAAAAAAAGAAATAAAAACACCTATATTAGAGTTAAAGAAGACCTAACAATTCAAGTCACAACAAATTATTTTGCAACCAAAAAAGAAATAAAAGGACTACTAGACAAAAACATAGGCTTTTTAGAAAACACAATTGAAAAAAGAAAAAAAGAAAACATAAAAAAAGAAGGATTCTATATATTTGGAGTAAAATATGAAATAGTCGTAATGAAAGAATTTAAAAATATAAAAGTAGTAGGTAATGTTATCTATACACCAGACCCATTAAAACTAGAAAAATGGTTAAAAAAAGAAACAAAAAGAATCTTTCAAGAACGAGTTAAAGAAAACTATAAAAAATTTGAAGAAAATATACCATTTCCAGAAGTAAAAATGAGAAACATGAAAACAAGATGGGGAGTATGCAATCGAAAACTCACATATATAACCTTAAACAGTAACTTAATAAAAGAAACAATCGACAAATTAGATTATGTAATCATTCATGAACTTTCCCATTTTGTTCACTTCAACCATTCAAAAGAATTTTGGGAAGTAGTAGCCAAATATTGTCCTAAATATAAAATAATAAGAAAAGAATTAAGAGAGTAGGAGGATTTATGAAAAAAGTAATCAATATACTTTTATCAGTTACAGTTTTAGTATCGACATTCATGATTAATCCAATAAATACAAACGCTAAAACACTAAACGAAGCAAGGCAAGAAGTAGAAAGACAACTAAAAGCCCTAGAAGAAAATCAAAACAAACAACAAATGACCGACGCTGAAATTAAAGCAGCCAACGCCAATATAAGTTTAATTGATGCCGAAATAAAAAAAGGCGAACAAGATATAATCAATTTAGAAAATGAAATTCAACAACTAACAATAGACATTGAAAATAAAAAGAAAGAAATAAAAAAAATAATAAACTTCTTTCAACTTTCAAATGGTGAATCAGCATACTTAGAATACACATTCGGGGCAACCGATTTCACCGATTTTATTTATAGAACCGCAGTAACTGAACAACTTACAAAATATAACAAAAAATTAGTAACTCAATTCAATCAAATGATTAAAGATAATAAAATGAAAAAAGAAGAAATTCAAACAAAAGAAACAGAAAACAGACAAAGACAAGCACTAATTCAAACCGAACTAGATAAACTTAGAATCCAATTTGTAAATCTATCAAGTGATCAAGGAAACATAAAAGATGGTCTGAAACTTATGAGAGGCACTATCGAAGACCTTGAAAAACTAGGATGTGGTGAAAATGAAGATGTAACAGCTTGTTATAATAGACATAATCAACTTCCAAACGATACTGCCTTTTGGAGACCCACTGCACATGGAATAATATCATCTTACTTTGGTCCAAGATCATACTGGTATAATGGACAAATGGTTTATGATTTCCACTATGGACTTGATATATCAATTCCAATAGGAACACCCGTATATCCTGTAGCAGGAGGAAAAGTAGTAGCAGTAGACTATTATCCAGGAACAGGAAACATTCTCTACATGCATCATAATGTTAATGGAGTCCAATATACAAGCGCTTACGAGCACCTAAACGGCTTCAATGTTCCAGTAGGTACAATTGTAGACAAGAACACCGTAATCGCTTATTCAGGCAATACAGGACAGTCTACAGGACCCCATTTACACCTAAGCGTAATTTACGGAACACATGGAGTTCCAGGATATCCATTCTGGGGACCATTATATTATTCAAATAGTATTAATCCCTTAACAAAAATAAACTTCCCAGTTGGAAGTTATTGGCAAGACAGAACAACATGGTACAAATAACGACAAAAATTTCAAAAAAAATATGATATATTAATGTTGGTGATAAAATTGAAAGTTAAAATAATTGATGAAGCACATGAACTAGACCTTGAAGAAAGTATTAATCGCTTTATTACTGAAGGAGCCGACATTATAGACATTAAATTTCAAACAGCAGTACAAATAGTAGGAGAAGAACAAGTTTATTGCTTCACAGCCCTTATTATGTACGAATAAACATTTAAAAACTCATTCATTTGTGATATCATACAAATGGGTGATTTTTTATGAAAGGAACTAATTTAAATTTAACATTCCCTCTAGAAACAATTTATGATAACGCCAACTTTCAGTTAAATGATACTGATAAAGTTGGAGTAGTAGGAGTAAATGGAGCAGGGAAAACAACATTATTTAAAATAATACTAAAAGAATTAGAGTTAGACAGCGGTAAAATAGAAGTTGTAAACAAAAGAATTGGTTACCTTCCACAAGAAATTAATGACTACAACAAAGAAATTTTAGTATTTGATTATATAATGAACGCAAGACCAATAAAAAAACTAGAAAAAGAATTAGAAAAACTTTACATTGAAGTGTCAACTAAAGAAGGAAAAGAACAACAAAAAATAATGAAAAGAATTTCAAAAACACAAAGTTTACTAGAATATTATGACTATTATAATGCAGAAAACGCCATGCTAGAACTTATTTCCAATTTAGAAATAGACTTTGATTTACTAGATTTAAAACTAACAGATCTTTCAGGAGGACAAAAATCAAAAATAGCATTTGCACATCTTCTTTATTCAATGCCTGAAATTCTTCTTTTAGATGAACCAACAAATCATTTAGATGTAAAAACAAGAGAATTTATAACAAACTATTTAAAACACTATAAAGGAATGGTTCT
>JAVWTD010000029.1:6467-9418 GCA_036667875.1 Bacilli bacterium | reverse complement strand
CCATTAAAAGTTAACGATATTTCTTTTGGATACACTGAAAAAAACATCATTAATAACTTATCCTTTAATATTAGTAATAACGAACGTTTCTTAATAGTAGGAGAAAATGGAGTCGGAAAATCAACACTTCTAAAACTAATTATAGGAATATACAAACCACTTAAAGGAACAATATGGTACGGTAATAAAACAGATGTCGCATATTATGCCCAAGAACTAGAAATTCTTGATCAAGAAAAAACTATCATAGAAAACATTGACAACGATAGATATTCAGAAAGAGAATTAAGAACTACTTTAGGAAACTTCTTGTTTTATGATGAAGACCCGTTTAAAAAAGTAAAAGTTCTATCCCCTGGAGAAAAAGCAAGAGTAGGACTTTGTAAAATAATGCTTAAACAAGCAAATTTCATAGTTCTTGATGAACCAACAAACCATCTAGACCCTGAAACACAAAGAATAATCGGAGAAAACTTTAAAAATTATGAAGGAACTTTAATTATTGTAAGCCATAACCCAAGTTTTGTAGAAACAATAGGAATAAATAGAATGCTAATACTACCACAAGGTAAAATAACCAACTATTCAAAGGAAAAACTAGAAAACTTTAGCAAATTAAGTTAGATATAGTATTCTTAATGAATTATAGAATAAAATAATAATAGCATATAATAAATAATTTGCTTATTTAATATTAATATGCTATAATGTAAATGGTTTATAACTTATTTCGAAACTTCCAATTTTGAAAGTCTAAATAATTATATAATCAATTTTTCAAAAAAGGAGGCATTTTCAATGGAATTAAAAGACAAAACTATCGTTTGTAAAGATTGTGGAGAAGAATTCGTATTCACAGTTAGAGATCAAGAATTCTACGCAGAAAAAGGATTCACAAATGAACCAGTTAGATGTAAAGCTTGTAGAGATAAGAAAAAAGCTGAACGTAATAATGGACGTAGATTCGATAACAACAATAGATACTAATCATTGTTAATGAAACAAAAGAACACTTCGGTGTTTTTTTGTTGCTATTTAATATTTTATATGCTATAATCAATTGAGTTTATTACTTATTGATTGCTTCCTTTAAAGAAAGTCCTAGATAATTATATAAACAAATCTAAGAAGGAGGAACAATACATGGAATTAAAAGACAAAACTATCGTATGTAAAGATTGTGGAGAAGACTTCACATTTACAGTAAGAGACCAAGAATTCTACGCAGAAAAAGGTTTTACAAATGAACCTGTTAGATGTAAAGCTTGTAGAGATAAGAAAAAAGCTGAACGTGGAAACGGACGTAGATTCGAAAACAACAACAGATATTAATTATCTAAGAAAAAAGCACTAACGTGTTTTTTTTGTATAGTTTTTTATAAAATCTTCCAATAATAATAAAAAATAAATTGTTAAAATAATAATAATCATTACAAACAAAAACGTAGGTTTTTTTAAATCTCCAAAAGATATAATTGAATAAATATAAATTATAAAGGCTAAAATACGGAAAAGGTACTTATCAATATTTTTCATAAACTACTCCTATCTTTTTTAATTATATCATTTATAACAAATATAAATCCAAAAAAGTTGATAAAATTAGATATTTATAGTATAATTTATAACGAGTAAAGCGAGGAAAAGATAAAATGATAGAAAGATTAAATATAATAGAAGAAAGATATGTAGAAATACAAAATCAAATGATGCAACAAGAGATTTTATCCAATATTAAAAAAACACTAGAATTATCAAAAGAACAATCAGGATTAAGAGAAGCTTATGAAACATATCAAGAATATAAACAAGTATTAAAAGGAATAGAAGAAGCTCGCGAATTATTAAAAGATCCAGAACTTGGAGAATTTGCAAAAGAAGAATTAGATGAATTAGAAACAAAAAAGCAAAAAATGCTAGAAGACTTTGAAATAATTCTCTTACCAAAAGACCCAAATGACGGAAAAAACGTTATTGTTGAAATAAGAGGAGCAGCCGGAGGAGATGAAGGAAATATCTTCGCAGGAGACCTATATAGAATGTATACAAGATATGCCGAAAAACAAGATTGGAAAGTAGACATACTAACAGAAGAATTTGGAGAAGCAGGCGGATATTCTTTAGTAGGATTTATTATTAAAGGGGATAACGTTTATTCAAAACTTAAATATGAATCTGGAGCACACCGTGTTCAAAGAGTTCCTGAAACAGAATCAGCAGGTCGAGTACACACTTCAACATCAACAGTTTTAGTTATGCCTGAAGCAGAAGAAGTAGATTCTGAACTAGATATGAACGATGTTAGAATTGATATCACAAGATCATCAGGATGTGGTGGACAAGGAGTAAATACAACCGACTCAGCAGTAAGACTTACCCATATTCCAACAGGAATAGTTGTTTATTCACAAACAGAAAGATCACAAATAAAAAACAAAGACAAAGCCATTAAAATTCTTCAAACAAGATTATTTGACCTAAGACAAAGAGAAAAAGCAGAATCTGAAGGAGAACAAAGAAGAAGCAAAATCGGTTCAGGAGACCGTTCAGAAAAAATAAGAACATATAACTATCCTCAAAACAGAGTAACAGATCATAGAATTGGTTTTACCTTAAAACAACTTGATAGAGTAATGGAAGGAGCACTTGATGAAATCATTGAAGCTTTAATTACAGAAGATCAAGCACGCAAATTACGTGGAGAATAAACTAATTGAAGAAGCAACATTAAAACTTAAACTTCATAATATTGATACATCTCTAGCAGAATATCTATATAAATATATTGATAATTTAGATAAATATCAAGAAGGAATAGATAAAATTATAAACGGAGTACCTGTACAATATATAATCGGTAATGTTGACTTTTATGGACTAACAATAAATGTTAATGAAAATGTATTAATTCCAAGATTTGAAACAGAAGAATTAGTTGAAAAAACCATAAA